>CADBCT010000011.1 GCA_902793315.1 uncultured Erysipelotrichaceae bacterium | reverse complement strand
GAAAGGAGATTTTATGAATAAAAATAAAACCAATGGAACAAAGATTATTGTTTTAGGTGGTTTGGGCGAGGTTGGAAAAAATATGTATTGTGTAATGCATAATGATGCCATCGTTATTATTGATGCCGGTGTAAGTTTTCCAGAAAGTGAGCTTATGGGAGTAGATTATGTCTTACCTGATTTTACTTTTTTAAAGGAAAACGAAGATAAAATTAAAGCTTTATTAATTACTCATGGTCATGAAGATCATATTGGTGGAATACCATTTTTATTGCAAAGTATTAATATTCCAGCTATTTATGCGCCTAATCATGCTAAAGAATTAATCGCAGTTAAATTACAAGACAGAAATATTAGATATGATAATTTATTTGTTTATACAGATAAAACTAAATTAAAGTTTAAAGATATTGAAGTAGAATTCTTTAGAATAACTCACTCTATACCAGATTCTCATGGTATTAGTTTAAAGACCCCTGATGGTAGAATTGTTACTACAGGAGACTATAAGTTTGACTTAACTCCTATTGGACCTATGGCTGATTTATATAAAATGGCTTCTTTAGGTGAAGAAGGAGTAGATGTTTTAATAGGAGACTCTACAAATGCTTTAAATGAAGGCTTCTCTACTAGTGAATCTGCAGTAGATGAAACTTTAAATGAAATGTTTGAAAAATGTAAAAATAATAGAATTATGATTGCTACTTTTGCATCTAATATCTATCGTGTTAAACATATCTTTGAGACTTGCTTTAAACATAATAGAAAAGTATGTATTTTTGGTAGAAGTATGGAAAATAATATAAATATTTCTTTGAGTGGAGGATATATTGATCATAAAGAACTACTAATTTCTCCAGAAGAAGCTAATAATATGAAACCAAATGAAGTAGTAATTCTATGTACAGGAAGTCAAGGAGAACCTTTAGCAGCTCTATCTAGAATAGCTAACGGTACTCATAAACAAATTAAATTAAGACCAGATGACGTAGTAATATTCTCTTCATCTGCTATTCCAGGTAATGCATTAAGTATTTCTAAGACTATTAATAAATTGTATCTACAAGGTGTTAAAGTATATACAAATAATGTCTTACAAGATCTACATACTTCAGGACATGCTAATGAAGAAGAAATTAAATTAATGATTAGATTAATTAAACCTAAATATTTAATGCCATTCCACGGAGATTATAGAATGCTAAAGAAACAAGCTAATATTGGAATAAGCTGTGGTATTCCTAAAGAAAATACCTTTATTCTAAAGAATGGGGATACATTAAATTTGAATAATCATGTCTTAACTAGAGGTGAAAGTAAACCAGGAGCAGATGTTTATGTTGATGGTAATAGAATCGGTGAGATTGGTGGAGCTGTCTTAAAAGATAGAAAGATAATGTCTAAAGACGGAATATTAGTTGTTATAATAAATGTTGATATGAAAAAGAGAGAATTATTGATTACACCAAATATAACTACAAGAGGATTTGTTTTAGTTAACGAAAATGAAGAACTAATACATAAAATAGAAGCTAAAGCAGAAGAAGTAATATTAAATTCTCTTGCTAATCCAAGATCAACCTTTGCTATTATGAAAACTGATCTAACTGAAGCTCTATATCCATACATAAATACCTTAACAGGAAGAAAACCAATTATTCTTCCAGTAATATTAGATATTAAAAGAGAACAATAAGTTCTCTTTTTTATATTCTCAAATAATAATTATTATTTATTAATAACTTAGTATTCTCATAATCAAAGTTAAAGAATAATACTATATAGAAATAAAAGTATCTTTCTTTAATATTATTTATCTTAAATAGTAATTGGTATTGATCCCAAGTAATATTCTCTAATCGAGAAGAAAATATTGGAAACATCAAATAAAATTTCTCCATCAGCCAAATGCTTTCCCTAGTAAACATATAACTATTGCCGAATAAATATGAGTAATAAGTAGAACATTTCTCTACTATATTCAAATAATTACTTCTATTATCATAAACAATTTTACCTATATTCCAATACAATAATATTTTGGTTACATTATCACCTCCTATTATATTATTCAACAAAAAAAGAGTTATTTACGAAATGCAACTCTTTTATTTTTGTGAATAATTATTTACTATTGTTTTCATTTCTTCTATCATTTTATCTAAATCTTCAAGCATATTCCAGACTGTATCTTCACTTAATACTCCAGCTTTTACTTTTGGTATCAAGTCTTTTTCATATAATTCTTTATCTTTAAACCAATTTTTACTTCCGTAATATTTCTTTAATAATTGAAGATTCTTTTTATTACTTTCGAATTCTTTCAATGCTTCTTCTAATTTATTAATACTAGATAATATACTATCTAGTCTTTCTTCATTTTTAGCAATTCTTTCTATCATGAAACTCACCATATACATTATAACATAAAAAGAAGCTTATTTAGCTTCTTCTAATGCTCTTGTTTCACGAATAACTGTGATTTTGATTGTTCCTGGATATTTCATATTCTCCTCAATCTTTTCTTTTACTTCACGAGCTATTCTATGTGCTTCTAAGTCATCTACTTCTTCTGGTTTAACAACTACACGTAATTCTCTACCAGCTTGAACAGCATATGTCTTATCAACACCCTTAATTTCATTACCAATCTCTTCTAATTGAGAAAGTCTATTAATATAGTTTTCTAATGAATCATTACGAGCTCCTGGACGTGATGCACTTAAAGCATCAGCAATAGCTACGATTGAGGAAATTACTGAAGTAGCAGGTGTATCTCCATGATGAGAAGCAATAGCATTAATTACTACTTGATTCTCATGATATTTCTTAGCAATATCTACACCAATATCTACATGACTTCCTTCTACTTCATGGTCAATAGCTTTTCCAATATCGTGTAATAATCCTGCACGTTTAGCTAAAGCTACATTTTCTCCCATTTCTCCAGCAATTATTCCTGATAATTCAGCTACTTCTTTAGAATGTTGTAGAGCATTTTGTCCGTAACTAGTTCTAAAGTGTAACTTACCTATAGTTTCAATTAACTCTGGATCGAACTTTGTAAGACCCAATTCAAAAGTAGTATTTTTACCAAATTCAATAATCTTTTGTTTCATGTCTTTACAAGTCTTATCATATAACTCTTCAATACGAGTTGGATGGATTCTTCCATCTTTAATTAAACTTTCTAGAGTTACTCTAGCAATCTCTCTTCTTAATGGATCAAAACTAGATAATACGACAGCTTCTGGAGTATCATCAATAATTAAATCTACTCCTGTGATAGCTTCAATAGTACGTATATTTCTACCTTCTCTACCAATAATTCTACCTTTCATTTCATCGTTAGGTAAATCTACAACAGTAACAGTCTGATCACTTGCAATATCAGCTGCATACTTTTGCATTGAAGTAACGATTAATTCACGAGCCTTACTATCAGCAGTTAATTTAGCTTCATTTTCAGCCTCACGAATATACTCAGATATCTCTTTAGTCATATTTTCTTTAACCATACTCATTACTTCTTCACGAGCTTTTGATTTACTATAACCAGATATCTTTTCAAGTTTGTCTAATTGTTCTTTTTTTATTTCCTCCACTTTACTTCTTTCATTTTGGATTTCTTCTTGCTTTTCAGATAATTTATCTTCACGCTCTTCAAGAGCGGATTCACGTTTTTGGAACATCTCATCACGTTTATCCATACTAGATTCACGTTGTAATAATCTGTTCTCACTTGCTTTTAATTCATCTTTCTTTTCTTTTATTTCTTTATCCAAATCCATTTTTATTTTATGAGCTTCTTCCTTTTGCTCAATAGCTGCATCTCTTTTCATCTTTTCAATTTCTTTTTTAGCAGAATTAATCATTGTCTCTGCTTTCTTAGAGGCTATTGATCCCCTCATAGAATTAACTATTAAAGATACAACGAAACCTACAATTAGGCCTATAACTACAAGTAAAATGGAGATTCCTATACTATTCATAAATACCTCCATCTAGACCAGTTTTTCTCACTAATCTACTTCTATTTTAGTGTCATTTTAAAGCCTTGTCAAGTGCAACAAAAAAGTGCTGACTAGGCACTTTTTTCAGAAATATCTAAGTCTTTTTTTATGTTTTTACGTAAAATACTTTGATATTACATCATAATCATTATATTCTACTTTTTTATCTCCAATAGCCATATAATTATCTCTACCTTTTCCAAGTATTAATACTACATCTCCTTTAGAAGCAATATCAAAGGCATAATGAATGGCTTCTTCTCGATCAGTAATTCTAATATAATCTTTTTCTTCTCCTACCATCTGATCAATAATATCATTAACGTCTTCATTTCTAGGATCATCCATCGTAAAGATAGAAATATCACTATTATCCATTACAATTTTACCAATCACTGGTCTTTTTTCTTTTTCTCTACCACCAGCAGCACCAGTAACTGTAATAATTCTCTGATAATTATAATCTTTAAAAGCTTCTAAAACACTCTTAATACCATTAATTGTATGAGCATAATCCAAGACAATGTCATACTCTTGATTAAAGTCTAAAAATTCACATCTTCCTCTAATTGGTTTTATTTTTTTTATTCTTTCTATTAATACTTTTTCATCTATTCCATAAAATAAACAAATAATAAAAGCTAATACAACATTATAAACATTATATTTACCTATTAATGGGCTTTTTATCAAATATCTATGTTTATTATTAATAACAGTTATTTCAGTTAATTTGTTATACTTAACATCTTCAATTACATAATCGTTATCTTTATTAAATCCAAAAGTAATAGCCTTTTCTATTTTATTCAAACTAGGATCATCGCCATTAACAATAACTATTCCATCTTCTTTTAGATAATTTAGTAATTGTAATTTACAATCTACATAGTTTTTAAATGTCTTGTGAACATTCAAATGATCACCTGTAATATTAGTAAAAGCTATTATATCAAACTTGAACCCTGCTACTCTATTATGCAATAAGGCTTCACTAGAAACTTCCATTGAAACAGTATATAAATTGGCTTTTTCAACTAAACTTAAATCCCTATATAATTCTGAAATACAAGGAGTGGTATTACTAGTAGAAATTGTTTTATTATTAATAGTCAATCCATTAGTACCCAAATAAGCACAATCTTTAATCAATTCTTTTACTAGTGTTGTTGTAGTAGTTTTACCATCAGTCCCAGTAATTCCTATTAAATTGAAATCACTAATATTTAAATCATAAAATTTTAAACATAAATCTTGATAGCATTTATCTAAATCATTAACTATTTGATAAGGAATATTATACTCAATCTTTCTATCAGTAATTATAAAACTACAACCATTTTTAATAGCATCATCAATATAATCATAGTGATCAACATTATATCCTTTAGTTGCAACAAAAAGATAATCTTTTTTTACTAATCTTGAATCATCTGTGATACCTTTTATATCTATTTCTAAATCGGTATCTAATAGTTTATTAAGTTTCACAATATCCCTCCTTTATAAATATATGCATAAAAGAACTATATCATAAAATAAAAAAAGAAAAAATTATTTTTCTTTTTTTTCTTCAGTAATTGAAATATCATAATAGTCGCGAACTTTCTTCTCTAATTCATTGCATAGTTCAGGATTATCTTTTAATAATAATTTAACATTTTCTTTACCCTGTCCTAATTTTTCTCCATTATATGAATACCAAGCTCCAGTTTTTTCAAGTACTCCAGCCTCACTAGCCAAGTCTATTACTTCTCCTTCTCTACTTACACCTTCACCGTACATAATATCAACGACACAAGATTTAAATGGAGGAGCTACTTTATTCTTAACTACTTTAACACTTGTTTTGTTACCTACTACTCCATCACCCATTTTTAATTGTTCACTACGTCTAATTTCTAAACGAACTGTTGAATAGAACTTAAGTGCTCTTCCTCCGGTAGTAGTTTCTGGATTACCAAACATTACTCCAACCTTTTCTCTTAATTGATTAATAAATATTACAGTTGTATTAGTCTTACTAATTGTACCATTTAACTTACGTAATGCTTGAGACATTAAACGAGCTTGTAATCCAACATGAGAATCTCCCATTTCACCATCTATTTCAGCTTGCGGTACTAAAGCAGCAACTGAGTCAATTACAATAATACTAATTGCTTCACTACGAACTAAAGCATCACATATTTCTAAAGCTTGTTCTCCAGTATCTGGTTGTGATAATAATAAATCGTCAATATTAACTCCTAATCTTTCGGCATAAACAGGATCTAGAGCATGTTCAGCATCAATAAAAGCCGCTCTACCACCTAATTTTTGATGTTCAGCAATTGCATGTAGTGCAAATGTTGTCTTACCACTTGATTCAGGTCCATATATTTCAATAATTCTTCCTTTAGGATAACCTCCAACACCTAAAGCAATGTCAAGTGATAGAACACCACTAGATACAACATCAACTTTCATATGTTTATTTTCTCCAAGTTTCATTATTGAACCTTTACCAAATTGTTTTTCAATATCATTTAATACTTGTTCTAAAGCTTTATCTTTAGAATTATCTTTACTTACAGCCATTTATTTTCCTCCTCGTAAATAACTTACAAATTAATTGTATAATACATTTTTCTAAATTGCAACACTTTTTCGAACAATTGTTTTATAATTTTACACTTGCTTTTTATTTAAAAAATTAAAAACCTCTTACTGAAAAGAGGTTTTTTATTACTTTTTTCTTTTGAATTTTAATTATTCACTTTTTTTAAATAATAATTCTTTATTAATTTTATAATATTCCACAGCACTTACTACTGACAAAATACAAGCTAAATATAGTAAACCTAAAGCAACATTTATATTAATAAATTCAAATGGAATATTATAGAAAAATACTAAACAGATTCCTACCATCATACAAGCTGTTTTATATTTACCTGACTTAATAGCAGCTTGAACTTTACCTTTACTAGCAGCTTGCATCTTAATAGCATCAACAACAATATCTCTAGTAACATATATTACTGGAACAACAGTTGGAATAAAACCATTGGCTGCTAAAACTATTAATACTGGATTTACTAATACTTTGTCAGCAATTGCATCCAACATTTTTCCTAAATCAGTAACTTGATTATTTTTTCTAGCCAAATAGCCATCTAAAAAATCTGTTAAACTAGCTATTATAAAAATAACTCCTGCAATTATATAATTTGATTGTACTAATACTCCACCAATATTATACTTTGGAAAATTAAACCCTATTAAAGAAAAAAATGCATCCCATAATAGTACTAATATAAATACTGTTAAAATAAGTCTAACAACAGTAATTTTAGTAGGTGTATTCATATACTATTTCATCTCCTATAACTGATTTTAACTCATCGATTCTTCTTGGAGTTCTATTAATACTATTAATAATGATATAGACTATTACAAATAATACTATTACTCCAACAATCACATAGACAACTGGCCATAAATTGATTTTTTCTTTATACTCCTTAGTATATGGTGACTTAACTTTTTTATGTTCAGCCTCTAATTCTTCTTTTTTCTTTTGAGCTGCTAAAATATCATCTAATGAAATTCTTGATGTATGTTGAAATAAAAAATTATTAAATTCATCCATCACTTTATCAGCATTTAATCCCAAATATTTAGCATATACTCGTATTGATTCTTTTAACTCATATACATCTTTGAAAGCTTTAACATTCCCACTTTCAATATTCTCTAAATGTGATGTTGAGAATTCAAGATCTTCACAAGCTTCTGTTATACTGACACCATTGCTAAGTCTAGTTTGTTTTAAATACTCGCCTAATTCTTTCATACAACACCTCATCTATTTTAACAAATAATATAAATAAGCCATGTTCTGTTCCTTTTCAGGAGACAAACATTTATCTACTATTGCTAGTTCCTAACTCCGTTCGATTCCTTCGTTAGAACTCCCCTACCAAATTTGGGTTTCTCACTCGCGGGGTTTACCACGTTTCACTCTTTCCTTTCGAAAAGCATCGTCACTGTGGCACTTTATGGATTATTCCCTATCAAAGACTTAGGAATAAATTCCGCCGTTAGCCAAAGGCTACCTCAGGTTATTTTTTCCCTGAGCACGAACACTACGTCCATCACAGGTACGTGTGAGCATGGACTTTCCTCAAGGAGCTCAAGACTCCCAGCGTTTGTCTATATATTAATTGTCCTCTTCTACACTACTTTTTCTTGAACCATAAACCATCTTTTCTAATTGTGAAAGTCTACGCATTACATCTACGTTAGTTATTTCACCACCAGAATTATTATTAGAAGCTACTTCAACACTTAATTTAGAATTACGTAATTCTTGTTTTAACTGCATAATTTCAGCTAATAAATCGGCTTTTTCCTTTTCAAGACTATTAATAATTTCTAGAAATTGCTCATAATCTCCAATAATATCATCTAAGAACTGATCAACTTCTTTTAAACGATACCCTCTCGTATCAATTTTGAAGTTTTTCTCTAAGATATCTTGAGGTGTAAGCTTAATCTTATTTTGATACATAATTATCACCAATCCCTTACACTAGTATTATGTCATTTCTTATGATTTTTGTCAATTGTTAACCCTTGTTTCAAATTCTCTATTTCTATCTTTAAATCTATTAATTTAGTAGCTCTTATCATTTTATTAATAATTATACTTATTTCCAAACTATTCATTGTATCACCCAAATCATCATAATATATTTTATTTTTAAAGTCATAAATACGACAAAAAAAGAAAAATAAATACATCGAAAATTTTATGGAAAAAATATCAATAATATAGTATAATCTATTATAGGTGATGAGATGAACTATCCAGGTGGTATAAAAAAAGAAAATAATCCTAGTTCTATTGCCAAAACATTAAGTCATAAGAACCGAGGAATGACTCTTGAAGCTGATTTAAATATAACTAATGAATATTACCGAGATATTGATAAAGCTTATATTTATAAAAAGCCTACCCCTATTAAAGTTACTAAGGTAGAATACCCATCACGTAAAGATACTATTATAAAAGAAGCTTTTTTTACCATACCATCAACTACTGATTATAATGGAATATATAAAGGGAAATATATTGATTTTGAAGCAAAAGAAACTAAAAGTAAAACATCTTTTTCTCTTAATAATATTCATAAACATCAAATAGAACATTTAAAAAATATAAAGAGGCATGATGGTATAGCTTTTCTAATTATTAGATTTACTACTCTAAATAAGACATATTTATTATTAATAGATAATTTATTAGAGTTTATTGATAATAATAAAAGAAAGTCTATTCCTCTTGAATATTTTAAAGAAAAAGCTTATTTAATAAAAGATAGTTATAAACCAAGAATTGATTATTTAAAAGTAATTGATGATTTATTTGGAGGTATATAAATGGCACGTAAAAAAATTAAAAAAAGAAGTCAAGTTAAACGTTCAACTAATACCAATGCTATTAAAGCTACTGGTAGAAGAAGTAGTAGAAGAAGAAAAACTAGTAATACTACTAAAATAGCAATCGGTTTAGCAATAGTTGCTCTATTATTACTTTGTTATATGTCTTTAGGATTAACTGTTACTGCTCTATTTGCTATTGCAATTGGTATTTTATTAGGAGTTTGGATTCTAATTAGTAGAATTCCTAGTAATAAAAAGAAGAAGAAAATACTTAATATTTTATTAATATTATTTCTTACTTTCGGTATTATCTGCTTAGCAGCATTCAGTTTATTTATTGCTTATGTAAAAATAAGTGCTGATCCTAAATATGAAAAAGCTAAATTAAATACTTTAGAAATAACTAGAATCTATGATAAAGATGGTAATGAAATAGCTAAACTTGGTTCTGAAAAGAGAGAAAAAGTTACTTATGATGAATTACCTGAAGTTTTAGTAGATGCTATCATAGCTACTGAAGATTCTAGATTCTTCCAACATAATGGATTAGATGCTCCGAGATTCTTTAAAGCTACTATGGGACAATTAACTGGTAATCATAATGCTGGTGGTGCTTCTACTCTAACAATGCAAGTTGTTAAAAATAGTTTCACTGATAAATATGGTCAAAAGACATCTGGTATGTCTGGTATTATTCGTAAATTTGAAGATGTTTATTTAGCAGTATTTAGACTAGAAAAAGATTATTCTAAAGAGCAAATAATTGAATATTACGTTAATAACCACTTCTTAGGTGGAAATATCTATGGTGTTGAAGAAGCATCTAATGCATATTTTGGTAAGAGTGTTGGTGATTTGAATTTAAGTGAAGCAGCCATTATTGCTGGTATGTTTAAATCTCCAAATTTCTATCGACCAACAGCTAATCCAATAAATGCCACTGAAAGAAGAAAAACAGTTTTATATTTAATGCGTAGAGCTGGTTATATAACTGCTGAAGAAGAAAAAGCTGCTAATGCTATTCCAGTAGAATCATTAACTGCTGATGTTAATACTTCTACTGAAAACAAATATCAAGGTTATATTGATACAGTTGCTAAAGAAGTTGAAGATATGTATGGAGTTAATCCATATACAACTCCATTACTTGTCTACACTAATTTAGATAGAGCAAGACAAAACGCTGTTAATTCTGTTTTAGCTGGAGAATCTTACAATTGGATTGATGACAGAGTTCAAACTGGTGTTGCTGTTATCGAATCAGATACAGGTAAGATTTTAGCTATTGGAAATGGTCGTAATATTAGTTCTAGAAATAATAGTACAGCTTCTCAATTTAACTATGCTACTCAAATAAGAAGACAACCAGGAAGTACTGCTAAACCATTATTTGATTATGGTCCTGGTATTGAATATAATAACTGGTCTACTTATCAACAATTTAATGATGCTCCATATACATATTCAAATGGAGTATCTATAAAGAACTGGGATGGTGGATACTTCGGACAAATATCTCTTAGAAAAGCTTTATCTGCTTCACGTAATATTCCAGCTTTGAAAGCTTTCCAACAAGTAAAAAATGAGAAGATAAAAGAATTTGTTACTAATCTAGGTATAACACCTGAGATTTGTCAGAGTGGTTATGCTTATAATAAAGATAAAGATAAATGTGTTAATAAGCAAGATGCTACTGATGTAAAAGAAACTATCGCATTACATGAAGCTCATTCAATTGGTGCGTTTACTGGTGTATCTCCATTATTAATGGCTGGAGCTTATGCAGCATTCTCAAATGGTGGATACTATAATGAGCCTTATTCAGTAAGTAAAATAGTTTATCGTCAAAATGGTAAAACAATTGAACATAAGGCTGTTAGAAGACAAGTAATGTCTGATGCTACTGCTTTTATGATATCTAGTGTTTTACAAAATGTAGCTTTAACTGGTGGTACACCATATAATGTTGCTTGTAAGACAGGTACTACTAACTTTGATGATTATACAATGGATAAATATAATATGCCTGGTGATGCTATTCGTGATTCTTGGGTAATTGGTTACTCAACTAAAACAACAATTGGTATGTGGTATGGATACGATGACTTTACTAAAGAATCTATTGCACAAGGATATGTATTACATAACGTTCCAGCTACTATTCAAAAAGATAGATTGTTTAATGCTTTAGTAGCCTCTGGAGCAATGGAAGCTAATCGAGAAGCCTTCAAACAACCTTCTAGTGTTGTTAGCGTAAATGTTGCTCCTGGTTCTAATCCTGCTAAATTAGCAGTTCCTGGAGGTCCTTCAGTTACTGAATTATTTAAAAAAGGAACTGAACCTACTGAATATGATACTACTAACTATAAATTACCAGCTCCTTCAAACTTCAAAGCTGTTAATAATAATGGCAGAGTATCATTAACATGGGGTGCAGTATCTCCATTAAATACTGGCGATGATTCTCATGGTAAATTTGGTTATAATATTTATAAAGATGGTGTTTTAATTACTTGGACAGATAGGACTTCATATAGCTTTACTCCAAGTAGTCCATATGGTACATATAAGATAATCGCAACATATAAATCTTATAATGACATTCAGAGTTCAGCCGCAACATTTACTCTAAAAGAACCTGAACCTGAGCCAGAACCTGAACCTGAACCAGAGGTAGAACCAACAAAACCTAAAAAACCTGAAAATCAAGAAAATAATCCATAAAAAAGAAGAACTAAATGTTCTTCTTTTTTTCTTTACATATGTCTTTCAACTTACAATTTAAGCATTCTGGTTTTACTGCTTTACAATAATATCTTCCAAATAATACTAATTGTAAATGTAATTTAGCCCATTTATCTTTAGGAAACTTATTCATTAATTTCTTTTCAATCGTTAAGACATCATCTTTAGAATAAGCCAATCCTAATCGCTTAGAAACTCTTTCTACATGAGTATCTACAGCTATAGCTGGTTCATTATAATACTCACTCAAAAAAACATTAGCAGTCTTTCTACCTACACCAGGGAACTCTATTAACTTGTCCCTATCTCTAGGTACGATACCTTGATACTCATCAACTAATATTCTAGCTATATTCTTAATATAAGAGGCTTTTTTATGATGAGAACCCACTTGCCTTATAATATTCTCTAAATCCTCTATATCAGCCTCTTTTAGGTCTTTAAGAGTAGGATACTTTTTAAATATAACTGGTGTAACTAAATTAACTCTTTTATCAGTTGATTGAGCGCTTAAAACAACAGCAATCAATAATTCATAATCTGTATTATAAATCAACTCACATTTAGGATTAGGAAACAAATAATCCAAATAATCAGAAATTAAGTTATTCTTCATCGAACCAATTCCAATCTACAATATCAAGATCAATATCAGATTCTTCTTTCTTTTTATTTCTTTTCTTTCTTCTTTCCTCTACATCCTTAATAGTCTTAACTCCATCCTTACCCCATTCATATAAAATCTTATCAATATACTTTAGATTAAATACTCCATTAAATACAGCTTCTTTTAAAGCTTCATTTATTAATTCTTCACTAATATTATTATCTAACCAAGCATTAATAATCTCTATTTCAATAGTACCTAGAGTTCTTCCAAACTCTTTTTGAATCACTTCATAAATATCTGTTTCTTTTTTATCAGAATCATTTACCTCTTCCATAACCAATAATGATAATTTATCATAAAAATTATCTAATAAAATATGTTCCTCTATTAAATCCTTATCAGTCTTTAATGTTTTTACTGTAATTAAACCTTTATCAGATAAAACATTAATATAATTCATAACTTCTTTAGTATCTAGAGCTAAGTCTTCAGCAAACTTATTAGGATCAAACAAACATTTATCTCCTATATTGTATAAATAAATAAGAAAAATAAATTCTTCTAAATTAATATTTAATTTCTTATAATTTTGAATTAAATACAAGGGAATAACAATATTACCTTTCTTTAATGTATTAATTAACTTTGAATTCTTCATTAAATCATCTCCATTAATGTATTTATAATATCACAATGACTAACAAATTTCAAAAAAGAGAATCATTAGATTCTCTTACTCATCAGTATCATCATCATCGTCATCATCATCATTATTAATTGATTCATATAAATCATCTATTGATACGCTTTTATTATCAGAATCACTTGCACCATTAATTGAATTATATAAATCATTAATTGAACTATCAGTATTTTTAGATGGTTTTTCTTCTGGAAGTTCACTAATAGAATTATACAAATTCTCTACTGGTACAGCTTTAGTAGTTTCATCTACCTTTGGCTCATTAATAGTCGAAGTCGTTTGAGTATAAATATCTTCCAAAGAAGTAGCTTGATCATTACTAGTTTCAGGAATATCAATACTACTAGAGCTTTCAGTTTCTTTACTATTATAGAAACTATTTAAATCAATTGGTTTATCAGCTTCATTATATGTATAATTTGCATCAACACTATGATTATTAGTATCTTTTTTATCTTTTGATTCAGATTTTTTTATTGCTGGCTTTTTACTTGGTATCTTGATTTTTATACTTTTAAATAATTTAATAATTCCAACAATCATACCAATAACAGCTATTATTGCGAATAAAATAATTACCAAAGTCATATTAACGTATGAAGAAAAATCCGGAAAACTTAATCCTGGTTGTTCTTCTTCAACACCATTGACTATTTCTTCAATTGTTAAATCTTTAAAATTAGTATATCCTCCTATTTGGCAATATCTGTTCTCATCTCTTACGGCAATATACCTAACATCTTTAGGAAACTTGCCTCCTACAAAATAACGTGAAGTAACAGTTATTGTAAAAGGAACAGCTTGATTAGCTCTAATTTTAAAACCTGCATTATCACTACTTACATCTTTATCTGTACAATATGTAAGAAACCCTATATTCTTTTTATTCTCATCAAATAGTAAAACATTTATGCTTATAGCTGTTTTACTTAAAGTATTGTTCTGAATAGCTTCAAACTTTAAAGTTGCATTACCTTTAGCATCAACTGCTGTATTATAAGTAAAATTCCTATAATCAAATTTATCAGTTTCTACTGAAGCTACTGTGTTAACGGGTATTAGTGTATTTACTTTATAATCATCTGCATATACATTTTGTAATACACTAGCGAATAATACTACTGCAGTAAACAAGTAATATACTTTCTTTTTCATAGTTCACCACCCACTCAGTATTTCTCACAAATATATTTGCATATCTCCTCTTTATCGTTAATAAGTTCATTGTTAATAATTTTAATTTCTAAATCATCATAAATATCTTTTAGATACTTTCCTGGAGCCTTATTTAATAATTTCATAATAGTCGCAGAATTAATATCAATATCTTTTTTGCTTTTAATAGCTAACTTTGCATATTTTTCAGTAATAGGCTTAATATCTTCCTTCTTTATTTCTGCTGCAACACTATTAACATATAATCCATAATGATATAAGTTCATTGGATCTGAATTATCAAATTTGATAGCTAAATTAATTTTTTCTATTAACTCTAGCTCATTTTTATTAAATGGATATTTATCAGTAACATTTAATATACTCCAAATACCAATCAAACTAGAAGTATTAGAATCTAGTACTTTTTTAAGATTAGGTATTTCTAATTCTTCATCTAATCCTAATTCTAATAATAATTTTATACCATTTTTATAATTAGGGCTAGTAAATATTTTATCCAACTCTTCTTTTTTACGATAATATGACAAGTTATGTAGTAAATTCTTGGTATTTTTAATACCTTCAATTACTTCTTTAGATAGATTAAAATCTAATATAGTTGCGAAACGTACTGCTCTTAAGATACGTAAAGCATCTTCTTTAAACCTACTAGTAGCATCACCAACTGTACAAATTAATCTTTTATCAATATCCTTTCTTCCTTCCAACATATCAATAATTTTACCATCTTGATCCATACATAAAGTATTGATAGTAAAATCTCTTCTAATCAAGTCTTCATATAAATTATTAATATACTCTATTTCTACTGGTTTTCTATTATTAACATATGTTAATTCTTTTCTAAAAGTAGTTATTTCAAATCTAATTCCTTTAAATATAACAGTAACCGAACCATAATCTTCACTTGGTAAACAACTATCTTCAAATATTTCTCTTATTTGTTTAGGAGTAGCATTAGTATTAATATCTATATCATTAGATTCAATACCTAAGATATAGTCTCTAACAAAACCTCCTACTATATAAGCATCATATGAATGCTCAGTAATTTTCTTTAGTAGTTTTAGTGCTTCTTCAAGCATCTAAATCACCCTCCTAGTATTATTATACCATATCAAGCAAAAAATAAAAGAACCTATCTAGGTTCTTTTTTTAAACTACTATGAAATTAGTTTACAGATTCTTTTAAAGCAGATCCTGCTTTGAAAGTAACAGCTTTTCTAGCAGCGATTTTAACAGTTTCACCAGTTCTTGGGTTACGTCCCTCACGAGCAGCTCTCTTTGAAACAGCGAAAGTTCCAAATCCAACTAGAGGTACTTTATCTCCTTTTGCTAATGCTCCAGTAATAGCAGCAAAAGTAGCATCAATAGCTCTAGCAGAGTCAGCTTTAGTTAATCCTGTAGCTGTAGCAACAGCTTCTACTAATTCAACTTTTTTCATAATTATTTACCTCCCTATTTTTAAGCATCATATCGTGCTTACATATTAAAATTATCATACTTTTATAACAAAATCAACAATTATCAATGAAATTTACCAAGTTTTTTATTAATTTCAGTCAATAGAGCAATAATATGTCCAATCGCATACAACACAATGCATACAAGGAGACTAACAAACCAAATTGTAATCATTAATGAGAAGTTAAATTCAGTTACCAAACAAGCATCAGAATAGAAATATGAAGTAGTCTCACAAGTAGAAAATAAATTACCAAAAACAATTCCTAAAAAGAAGCAAAGAACAAATACTCCAACTGCAAATCTTTGATAAAAATTAAGTTCTTGTTGCTTAACTTCATTAGTTACTGAATGTAATTTAGGGAATTCTTCCTTTATTTCATGTATTTCATCAAATAAATTCATTATTTACTCTCTCCCTTCTTAGTAACTTTCTTGGATGTAGTTTTTTTCTTAATTGGTTTTTTATCTTCTTTTGTTTTTTCTTTAACAAACTTAACTGCAGCATCCTTAGTATCTTTTACCTCTTCAACTACCATATCCTTAACTTCAACTATTTTTTCATCGATATCAGTTTTATCTAATACACCTTGAATCTTTTCATCAATATCAGTCTTATCTAAAACCTCTTGTACCTTCTCATGAGCACTATCTACAGTATCATCGATAGCTTTTCTAACTTCATCAAAATTACCAGCATTATTTACATCAATCTTTTTATCATCTAAATACTTTCTATATAAGAAAATATATCTACCAAATAAAATTAAGAATACTGCATCTAATAAAGAAATGATAATACCTCTAAGTACTGCGGTACTAATTAAATCAACTATTAAGATAAAGACACTTAAAACAATAACTATATAATAAGAAGTTTCATTAGATAATTCATTAAATGGAGAATTACCAAGTTTAAAGTCTTTCCAAACTACTGTACCTCTAAGCATCGTATGAAATAAATATACTAATAAAGCAAAATTAATAGTAAATTCAAGTACTGTATTTAAAGTAAAAGCTTGTACTAAAGTAATTAAAGAAGTAATAGTAGTAAGACCATATAAAAAGATAAGTACTAAATTTAAATAATTAAAATATCTCTTACCAAAGCTAAACTTTAATAAAATAAAATATATAAGTACAAATAAATAAACACTATTATGATTAATAATACTTCCAAATAATGTTAATGAGAAACCTCCTGTAGTTGCGAAAGATTGACTAAAAATAATAATTAATAAAATTGTAGCTAAAATTAAATCAACTAATTTATTACCATTGTTATACCAAGCATTTTCTTTCTTTTCATTTTTTTCCATCATATCACCATCCTAAATAAATTATATCATATTTTAAGCTGTGTAAAACACCAAATTGTTTTTCTTTTAAAGTTTTTAATCCTGTGATAAAATATAGTTGAAACGGAGGGAATACTATGAAATTACCTACAGTTGCCTTAGTAGGAAGACCTAATGTCGGTAAATCAACTTTGTTTAATAAAATTGTTGGTAAACAAGTATCTATCATTGAAGATACTCCTGGTGTTACCCGTGATCGTATTTATCAAGAAGCATCTTATAATAACAAAAGATTTTACTTGGTAGATACTGGAGGAATAGATGCAGCTAAGATGGATTTTAATGCTGAGATTAAGATGCAAGCAGAAGTAGCTATTGAAGAAGCAGATATAGTTGTATTTATTGTAGATGGAAAAGAAGGTCTAACTACTAATGATTTATTAGTAAGAGATATCTTAAGAAAAAGTGATAAAAGAGTCATAGTTGCCATCAATAAGATGGATGTTAAAGATGCTCAAAATAACTTATATGACTTCTATGAATTAGGATTTGATACTTATATACCTATAAGTAGTATTCATAATATTGGTTTTATTGATTTAATGGATACTATTACAATGAACTTTAATGAATCTGAAGAAATAGAAGATACTAGAATAAAATTCTCAATTATTGGAAGACCTAATGTAGGAAAAAGTTCATTAATGAATGCTTTACTTAATGAAGAAAGAGTAGTTGTTTCAGATGTGGCTGGTACTACTAGAGACTCAATAGACTCAGTGTTAAAGTATCATAACGAAGAATATGTTATGATTGATACAGCTGGTATGAGAAAAAAAGGTAAAGTATTTGAATCAGTGGAAAAATACAGCCTACTTAGATCATTAAAAGCTATAGATAGAAGTGATATTTGTTTAGTAGTAATAAATGCAGAAGAAGGTATAAAAGAACATGATAAACATATTGCAGGATATGCTATTGAAAAAGGAAAAGGCTTAATCTTTGTAGTTAATAAATGGGATTTAGTAGAAAATACTACTATTAATGATTTTACTAAACTAATGAGAGCAGAATTTCAATTTGCTACTTATGCACCTATTGTATTTTTATCAGCACTTACAAAGAAAAGAATACATACATTAATGCCAGAAATACTAAAAGTAGCAGAAAATATTAAAAAAGAAGTGAAAACTAGTATCATAAATGAAGTAATTCAAGATGCTTATCAACTTAATCTACCGCCTTCATATAAAGGTAAAAGATTAAAGATATACTTTACTAGTCAAACAGGAATTAATCCACCTAAATTTACTTTTAGAGTTAATAATAAAGGATTAGTACATTTCTCATATGAAAGGTACTTAGAAAATAAAATTAGAGAGAATTTTGATTTTACAGGAACACCAATTGTTTTACAATTTAAGAATAGGAGTGGTGATGAATGATAATAGGAAATAATAATTATAATACTAATACTAATTTCATGAAGAATAATACTCCAAGTAATAGTAATAATGTTCCAAAACAGACTCTTCCAGAGAAGAAAGCAGCTCAGATTAATGCTAATGTAATGAATAAGAATGATATAGCTGATAAATCATTTGCTATGTTACAAGAAAGATATGAAAATGGATTAATTTCTATAGAAGAGTTTACTAAACAATGCAATAAACTAAATAAATTAAGACAAAAATAATAACTAATAAGAAACCTCTTACATATATTTTAGTAGGAGGTTTTATTTTGAAAGATAGTTTATTTAATAAAATAGAACAAAAGACTAATATAAATAAAGATACTATTTTAAAGCTAGCTGATAAACTTCAAAAGAATAATATGAAAGATGAAAATACTATTAGAGAAATAATCAATGATATTAGTAATATGACAGGAAAAGAAGTATCTAAAGAAAAAGCTGATAAAATAGTTAATGCTATTAAGAATGATAAAGTTCCTAAAAACTTAGATAAAATGCTATAAAAAGAACAAATATTGTTCTTTTTTTTACTTACTAACATAAATATTTATTAATAAGGAGAGATTTATGGAAAAATATGAAATTATTAAAAATATAGCTAAACGTAGTGGAGGTGATATCTATCTAGGTGTAGTTGGTGCAGTAAGAACTGGTAAATCTACTTTTATTAAGAGAATGATAGAAACATTAGTAGTACCTAATATAGAAGATGAATACGAAAAGAAAAGAGCTTTAGATGAAGTTCCTCAAAGCGCTGCTGGTAAAACTATTATGACTACAGAACCTAAATTTGTTCCTAATAATACAGCTCATATAAAGATAGATGATATTACTTGTAATATTAAATTAATAGACTGTGTAGGATACATGATTAATAATGCTATTGGAGCTAGTGATGAAAATGGACCAAGATTAGTAAAAACACCATGGTATAACGAAGAAATACCATTTGTAGAAGCTGCAGAGATAGGAACAGAAAAAGTAATAAAAGAACATTCTACTATTGGTATTGTAATGACCTCAGATGGCTCAATTGGAGATTTTCAAAGAGAAGACTACTTAGATGCAGAAAAACGTGTTATTGAGGAATTAAAGAGTATTGGAAAGCCATATATAGTAGTATTAAACTCAACTCATCCTAATCTACCAGAAACAGAACATATCGCAAGTAATTTAAAAGAACAATATAATGTACCAGTATTACCAATAAATGTAGAAAATATGAATGAAAAAGATATGTATAATATCTTAAGAGAAGCTCTATATGAATTCCCAGTATTAGAAGTAAGAATAAATATGCCAGAATGGATATCTATCTTAAATCCAGATAATAAAATAAAGAAGTCTTATATTGAATCGATAAAAGAAAGTGTAATAGATATAGATAAAATAAAAGATGTAGATAAAATAACTGATTTATTATTACAAAACGAATATATAGAAAAATGTTATCTATCAGATGTAGATACTTCTACAGGTATAATTACTGTTAATTTAACTGCTCCTGAAGAACTATATAATGAAACACTAAAAGAATTGATAAATATCGATGTAAAAAATAAAGCAGACTTACTATCTCTATTTCAAGAATATAATACAGCAAAAAAAGAATATGATCAGATTAAATATGCTTTAAAAATGGTAAAACAAACAGGTTATGGAATAGCTACTCCAGGAATAGAAGATATGAAATTAGATAATCCAGAAATAATAAAACAAGGTCCAAGATATGGAGTAAAATTAAAAGCAGTAGCTCCATCTATTCATATGATTAGAGTAGATGTAGAATCTACCTTTGAACCAATTATTGGTAGTGAAGTTCAATCTAAAGAATTAATAGATTATTTAACCAAGAATGATAATGAAATCTGGAAAAGTGAAATCTTTGGTAGAAGCCTAGACTCCATAGTCCAAGAAGGTATTCAATCAAAAATAAATCTTATGCCAGATAACATAAGATTTAAGTTACAAAATACTTTAACTAAAGTAGTAAACAAAGGAAGTAACAATGTCATTACAATAGTTATCTAAGAAGAGAAATCTTCTTTTTTTATTCAACAATATATGGACTATTTTTACTTCCATCTCCCGATGTATATAATGTACCTGGTTTTAGAGAAATTACAGGGCGAACACCATAAGTAGAATAAATATAGTTGCTGACTGTGGCACCATCATCATTAATTATGTACACATTAGCACTTCTACTTGTAATGTAATCAGGTGTACCAAGCCAATACCTTTGTCCTGTTTTTTCTATATCAGTATATGCTAATAGATTTATTTCTTGATATGTTAGTAATCCTACCGGATATATTAATTGAGCTTTTGCGTTTGCTACACTAAACTTATCAATTGTACGTGTACAACTTAAGTCATTATTTGTAGCATAGGCTTTAAATTCGAGATAAGCTTCTTTGCCTCCGCCATTGGGGTTCCACCCTCCTAGTTCTCTTATATTCCTATCACCACAAAATATAGTATCTTCTAATTTTGAGGTGTATGACATCATGTTAGATTCATACCAATTATCTACAGCTGTCTTTATAGCTGAACTAGTCTGATTAACATTGTCCGCACTTAACATATCTGTTAAGCATTGTTCTATTGTTCTTCCATCACTTATTTCAGTATAATAATTATTATAGTAATAATATCTTACTGTACTACATGTTCCTGTCGTATTATTACAAGTATAGTGGTGAGTTTCATCATAAGTTGTTGATGTGTTTGTTAAGGTGTAAGTTCCACTACTATATGTTACTCCTGTTCCAAACAAACTTCCACTTGTAGCAGCTCTATTTGCTTTAGCAGTTATTAATGTATTGGGATTATACATATAGCCAACATAGGCTGGCGAATCAGAAGGTGTATTAAATGCAGATGTACCTATAGAAGTATCAGCACCGCTATTATTACACTTTCCACTACTTGGTACTCCATTATAAATTATTTTTACTCCACCAGTATCAGTCGTTCTTATCATTTGCCAACAGAATCCAGCAAATATGACATTATTTTTATTTATAATCACTGTTTTAATCAAATCATAATTATCATAAGTTGCATGCCAATGATATATGTCTTTAGTTGGTTCTTCTGTGAAGGAATCATGATGACTTCCTGTATACTTTTTAGCATATGTTCCTTCATCTGCTGCATCTTTTAATACATTGTATAATCTATTTGGAGTAATAGCATCACTAGTAGCCTGTCGATACTTAACTGTGAATTGTAAGCTTAATGTTTGATCACTTGCTGGTATTTGGTTTAGATTAATATCATCTCTATACTTTATTCTTACTTTATACTTTTCAGTTGTTCCTGCAGCTAATAAATGATTTGCGACTAAAGGAGCTCCATCAGAATAAGATACTGAGTATTCTAAATAATCTGGTAAGTTAGTTATTGTTGCCCCATTAAGTTTTGATGTAATAGACTCTATCATTCCATCTATTGTACCTGAGTTAACTGCATCTACTGTGAACTCATAATAATCTCCAGGTAAATTTAATACTACTGAATATGTTACTGTAGTTTGAGCACTATCAATAGTTGGGATAGATGCACTTACACTACCACTTTTTACTTGTACATTTTCCCAATGTATATTCCAAGTAGGATTACCCATATTAGCTAAACCACTAATATTTAAATTACTTTGTAAGGCAGCATAACCTAGGCCTAGTATGAGTATTAATAATATAATAGTATTCTTCATACTCTGTTGTTTTCTTTTGACAAACTTATTCTTTCTCATACTATCCCTCCTATAATAAAAGTATACAATATTTCTATGTTTTAAACAATAAAAATGACCTTTAAGGTCATTTTACTTTTTTAATCATATTGTTATATTCATTATATAAAGCTTGGTTTTTAAACTTAATTTCTCCTTTTTCTAGTTTCCAATTATCTTTATTTTTAGCTAATAAGTTTAAAACATTATTACTTGTATCATATATATTATTAATTTTAGATTTTGTTTTGATAAGTGTTTTTTGCGTTTTCTTAAGATCATTTAACATAGCATCACTTAACATTAATTCTTTATATAATTCTAAACTACGTGCATTATTTATATTATCATTTCCGTAATCAATAATACTCTTTTTTTCAGAATTAGCTATTAACTTATCAATATTTTTATTAAATTCTTTCTTAGCACTAGTAATATACTCTAATGATTCTTTAAACTCTGGTCCATCTTTCTGATAATTATCATAAGATAAAATCTTAGTTAATTTCTCATCATTCACATCTTTTACAATAGTTTGTAGTAAGACCGCATAATCATCCAAATAATTCTTAATAGTAGCTTCTACTTTACCATATCTGCCACTATTTTTAACAGGAGTATTATACCTATCTTTAGTAAAATCTAACTTTACTAATTCATCTACTTCTTTTCTTAAATTATTCTCCATAGTAGCATTCCTTAAAATAACAATACTACATAATAATACTACATCAAAAGCAACTATCAAGCTTGTTATCACTATTTTAGTTTTATAGTTCATTTAAACCACCTACCACACTTAATCTTTCCCCAAAGATAAATTCTCCAAACTCAACCTTTTCAAGTATCTTATCAAAAGAATCATCCACTAGGCCATAATAATACTTGTCATTATACTTAATACTATTTAGCTCTTTAATTAGAAAATAATCTTCAGTTTTAAAATAAACTTCTTCTTCGTTTTCTATTATAATTTTTAAATCCAACACCCTTTTATAATAAGAATCTTCTATTTTTAATAATTCAATAAAAGTCCCTATCTTTTTATTACAAACTATTACTCGATAAAAACCTTTTAGTTTTAATTTGTCTTGTAATTTTTTTAATAATTCTCTTACTTCTTGTTCTGATAACTCTTTATTATACTTATATATGTATAATTGATAATCATTAGGACCAATTTTATCTATTTTCATAGATTCACCTAATATAATATATGAATTAAATTACATCTTCATTAATTAAAGTTTCTATTTTATTTAAAACATCTTTAACACCTAACTTAGTAACACTTGAGAAGACTATTAAATCATCTCCTACTACCAAGTCTAAAGTATCTAAAACAATCTTTAAATTCTTTTGCTTTTTACCACCAGTAACTTTATCTGCCTTAGTAGCAATTATAGTAACTGGTAAATTATAATACTTTAAGAAATTATACATTAATAAATCATCTTCTGTTGGTTTATGTCTAAAATCTATTAACATAAAAACTCTTTTTAATTGACTTCTTTTTTCTAAATATTCTTCTATCATCATTCCAAATTTAGCTTGTGTTTTCTTATCTACTGAAGCATAACCATATCCAGGAACATCAATTAAATAGAATTTATTATTAATTCCATAGAAATTTAGAGTTTGTGTTTTACCAGGTTTTGAAGAAGTATAAGCTAAATTCTTTCTGGATAAAATAGAATTTATAAAACTACTTTTACCAACATTACTTCTTCCTACTAATAAGAATTCTGGTCTACCATCATCTGGATATTGACTTCTTCTAGTTGCGATAATATCTAAATTAGCATCATTTATTATCATTTTAATTCCCCTCACTTGTATCTTCAGAATAATATCCTAGATATAAATCTAATTCTTTTATTACTCCTAAAGCTTCTTCTAGAGTTTTAACTCTAACACCAGCAGCCATTTTATGACCACCACCATTATATTTTTCAGCTATTTTATTTATTTCAGGTCCACGAGATCTAATAGATACTCTATATTGTTTATTTTTAACATCTTCAGTAACAGTAGCCCATACTATAAAATCTTTAACAAAATTATAGTTATTAACCATATTACCAGCTGATGCACTATCAACACCATATTCATTTATAATAGCATCTGGAATAATAATATATCCTAGATGATTATCTGTAACTTGCATATTTAATGATATATAACCTTCTAGTCTTATTTCATTTAATGGCCTTAAATATAATTTATTATATGCTCCAGATAAATCAAATTTATATTCTTCTAAATATTCCGCAACTAACTTAAAAGTTTCAGGAGTTACACTACTAAATAAGAAACGATTAGAATCAGATACTAATCCCATATATAATAATTCAGCTATTTCCTTATTACACTTTAACTCAGTATCTTTAATAATTTGCATAATAATTTCACAGGCAGAAGTCTTCTCATCATCAATATACTCTAAATCACATGTCTTCTCAACAAAAGGATGATGATCTATCTTTATTGAATATTTAAAATCTTCTGGATTAGCTGAATCAATTCTCTTTCTATCAGGGGTATCGCATACTATTAATAAAGCGTTTTCATATTTTTCAATCTTATCCAATTTTCCCATATGAACAAATTTAGAACTACCAGTTCCAATTGCAAAAACTTGCTTATTAGGATAAGTCAATTTAATTGAATCACGTAGTGCTAATTGTGAACATAATGCATCTGGATCAACCCCAATATGTCTAACAATAACAATAGTATCAAATTCTTTTATTCTTTTTATTAATTCGTTATACATCTTTCATTTCCTATCTAATACGCCTAAATAGCTATATTAGTATTATACTATATTATTTCAATTAAAAAAAGGACTAAATAGTCCTTTTATTACTTACAAAATTCATATGTATCTTTAATAATCATTAACTCTTCATTAGTAGGTACTACATATACTGGAATAGATGAACTCTTTGCAGAAATAATTCCTTCATTTTGATCTTTGAAACTTGCTATTTTATCATTAGCTTTCTTATCAACTTTAATTCCTAATGGTTTTAATCTACCTAATATTTCTTCACGAGCTACAATACCATTTTCTCCTACACCTGCAGTCATAACAATAGCATCTACTTTTCCTTCTAATTCTATGAAGTAATCTGCTACATACTTAGCAACTCTATCATTATACATATTTAGTGCTAAAACAGCTCTTTCATCACCATTCTTAGCTGCATTTTCAACATCTCTACTATCACTAAATCCACTGATACCTAATAAACCACTCTTCTTATTTAGAGCATTAGTAACATCAGATATAGTCATATCACTTTCTTTACATACATATTCTAGAATAGATGGATCAATAGAACCACTTCTTGTTCCCATCATTAAACCATCTAACGGTGTAATACCCATTGTAGTATCAAAACATTTACCAGCTTTAATAGCACTTATAGAAGCACCACTACCAATATGACAAATAATCAAATTAACATCTTTCTTACCTAACTTCTCTTGCATAGTAACAGTAATATACTTATGACTAGTACCATGGAATCCATATTTACGAACACCATAATTTAAATACCATTCATAAGGTACTGGATACATATAGTTTTCTTTAGGCATTGTTTGATGAAATGCTGTATCAAATACAGCTACCATAGGTACATCAGGTAATACATCTTTTAAAGCTCTAATTCCAGCTAAATTACCAGGATGATGAAGAGGTCCTAACTTAGTTAAATCTTCAATATCAGCAATAACTTGATCATCAATTAATACTGAATCAGAATATTTTTCTCCACCATGTAATACTCTATGTCCTACTCCTTTTATTTCATCTAAACTCTTAACAGCATTATGCTCTATAAGTTCATCTAATAATACTTGAACAGCTTCAGTATGATTTTTTAAATACTTAGCTCCTTTAATCTTTTCTCCATTTACTTTAGTAGTCCAAAAACTATCTTCTAA
>CADBCT010000010.1 GCA_902793315.1 uncultured Erysipelotrichaceae bacterium | reverse complement strand
TTTTTTTCTTTCTTTTCTTCTTTTTGTTCAATCTCATCCATAGCTTTATCATATAAATCATCTTCATAAGCTTCTATTTGAGTTTCAATGGCCTCAATGACACTTTCAATATTTTCATAATCACTACTAAGTTGTTCATACATCATATTTAATTCATCTAAATTATATTTACCATCAATTACTGCTTCAAATAAGTCTTGTATTCCTATTGAATAAACTTCTTCATCTGAATCTTCTTCCTTTTTTTCATATTTATATAAATCATTACTATTTAAAGCTGTATAAATAGCTTCTCCATCTTTAATAGATACAAAATGAATTACTTCTGAACATAACTTTTCATATTGCTTAATGGCTTCTTTAAGAGAAATATTATTTTCAAAATAATTTAATAATTCTTCTATATCCATTAAATTAGCAAATGAAAAAGTTTCTTTTCCATTCAAAGATTCTGCAGAACACATCCTACAGAAACTATTACCATCTTTATCAATAAATAAATCATTCTCTTCATTATAACGACCTATTAATGCCTGATTGCAACTAAAAGCAATTGCTTTATCATTCATATAGTGTCTATCCATAATTGTTGCTATATACGTCCTACTCATAACCTAATCTCCCTAACCATTAATATACAATTTTACATAAACCTTGTCAATTACTTGAAATTAACATTATTATTAAATTCTTCTATTATTTCCATTATATCTCTAGATTTTTCTCTAATCTTATTAATTGTAAATTTTTTAAATATTTTTTTATTAATTAATTCTATTTCTAAATTATAAACTTCAAGCAGTAATTTATTTAATTCTTTATATTTACCTTTACTACCAACTATATTATCAAACCAATTATTTATATCATATATTTCTCCATTAATTCTTAAATTTTCTAAGGTAGAAATAAAAGTCCTATTATTTAATATTTCTTTACAAATATAACTCTGTAAATAATAAGCATTAGAATTATATTTATGTTCAGTCTCAGAATTAATTGCATAAATAGTTGAATCATTAGAATCAAAATCTTTAATAATATTAATAATATCTTCAGTTTGTTTAGTATTAATAATTTCTTCTAATAAATATGAATCATGTTTCTTAACAAAACTTAAATTATTTTTATTATAAATACGATAAGTTAATCCAGTTCTTAATAATACAAATTTATTAGTTATTTTAATTTCATTTATATATGAATTAACTGCATGATTAAATTCATGAACTAAATTATCTAATAATTCTACTAAACCAATATTATGATAGTTTTGAATCATCATATACTTTATAGTAGTATACTCATTATTTATCTTATGAGGTGTTGATAAATAATAAGCTTTTACTATTTCATCTTGTTTATCACTAATTTTAATTCTTATATTTTTAAATGTATCCAAGACTAGTTTTTCTTTACTAACTCCATATTTAATAATAAAAGCTGGAATAATTATATATAATAGATGTCTAATATTACTATCATAATTATATTTATCACATATTTCATCAATATAATCTTTTTCTCTTTCTATAACTAGTTTACTATCCATTTAATCACCTACAATAATATTATCTATTTGTAATTTAATAATACTTTCTAAATCTTTAACATTAACTTCTACTTGGTAGCCTATTTTACCAGCACTAAATAAAATAGTATCATAATTTAGGCAAGTCTTATCAAAAGTAGTTAGAAAGCTTTTTTTCATACCTATTGGAGAACATCCTCCATGAATATAACCTGTTAAAGGTAATAAATCTTTCTGTTTTATCATTGAAACACTTTTTACTCCTACAGACTTAGCTGCTTTTTTTAAATCTAATTCTTTATTTACAGGGATAACAAAAACATAATAATTATTTGTATTAGCTATTGTAACTAAAGTTTTAAATACTCGATTAGGATCTTGATTTAATACAGAAGCTACTTCTATACCACTAATTGCATCAGTATCAACATAAGAATAACTGTTATAATTAATTTTCTTTTGCTCCAAAATTCTCATAACATTAGTTTTTTCCATATTATCACCAATCATTACTTTCTTTTTAAATAAATAAGCAAATTTTCTTTGATGTTTAAATAATCATTTTTACCTAAATTATATTGTTCTAATATAATTCTTTCATCTTTTTCAATACGTTTAATTTTAATAGATTTACTAGGTCTAATGCAAAATATTTTATTAGACTTTTCCAATTTAATTATTTCTTCAACAGTACTATTATAGTTTTTATTTCTAGTAGCTATTGTTTTCTTAAACTTTGGATAATTCTTATAACGAGTTTGTAACCATTTCATCTCTGTAATCTTTTTACGGTATTCAATTGGTCTTGTTAAAACAACTATTATTCTATCATATCCCAATTCTAGGGCTTTTTGCACAGGAATTGAATCTGCTACTCCACCATCTAAATATTTATTACCTTCTATTTCTACTATTCTTGATACCCCTGGCATAGATGAACTAGCTCTAAAGTATTCAATACCTTCTTTAGCATCATCTACTTCAATATATTCAGCTTCTCCAGTTTCTAAATTAGTTACTGTTACATACATTTTTATTTTAGATTTTTCATAAGTATTATAATCAAACTTATCTAGTTCATTAGGTAATTTATAATAAGCAAATTCTTTATTTGCTATATTTCCTGTTTTAATTAAACTATGAAATCCCATATATCTCTTATCATTACAATACTTTAAATTATATCTAATAGCTCTCTCTGGCTGTTTAGATTTATAATTAATACCAATAAGTGCTCCCATAGAAACTCCAATAATAGCATCAATTTTAAGATTATCTTTCAGCATTTCATCTAAAACACCTGCAGTATAGATACCTCTTAATCCTCCGCCTTCTAGTACTAAGCATGTTTTCATAATACCACCTTTTATAATTATATAAAAAAAGTAGATTAAAATCTACTTTTTATTGTTGTAAATAACCAGGAGCTATTTCTTTTATAACTGGTTGAACTTTAGTCATAAATTTAGAATAGATTGTCATCATGTCATTATCAGTTAATTTTTCAATATCTACAGTATTAGTTGGATTAATTTCTTCTACTTTTCCACCTACTGTAATTTTAGAATTAGAATTAATTGATAAATTAAACTTTTGATCTCCTTCTTTATAATTAATAGTTGCTTTTGCATCAACACTTTGTGATTTACCACTAACTTTATTTACTAAATCATAATTAACATCCATACTTACATCAGAATCTTTAACACTAACTGTACCAACAACATGGTTATCATCTTTAAATGTTACAGTTGCATTAGTTGAAGCTTTACCATCTTTAGCAATTAAAGTAAATTCTCTCTTTGCTTTATCAAAAGTACCATTAAATAATTCTTTAGAATCTGCTAACATTTTATACTTATATAAATTATTATCAACATCAATTATTAATGTACCACCATCGACTAAAACTTCTACTTCCTTAGTCTTAGCTATTAAACCACCTAAGTATAAATTAACAGTCATTTCTTCTTTTTTAGCATCTTTTAAACTATCAAGTGAGCTTTTAATTAAATCCTTAATATCACTATCTTTTTGATTAGAGATACGAGCTAAAACATCAATTACTTCTGAATCAGCTTGATATGCTTCTAGTAACTTCTTAGTATAATCATTAACATCAATCTTATGTGATACTTTTTGATATGATCCCTTTTTACCATCTATTTCTTTTTCTACTTTTTCTTTAGTTATATTTTCATCTTTAATATTTTCTTTTAATACAGTCTCTGTTTTACTAAGTAATAATTCAATATCTTCAGCAGTAACACTACTTATTTCTAAATCTTTTATTTCTTGTTCAGTAATAGTAGTAATTGTCTTATCATATAAATCCCCTAATTTTAGATAAACATTTTTTTCTTTCATCATACCATTAACATCAAGAATATTTTTACTACCATCTAATTTTAATCCAAAATTAGCTTTATTTCCTGCTTTATCTATAGCTCCAGAATAAGTAATCTTATAATCTTTTAATTTAGTTAAATCCATACTACTATCTTTATAATCTGAATCAAAAGAAACTGATCCTTCTAGGCCTAATACATCTTTTTCTAAATTATATTGTAATTTATTCTTATCAGCCTTTTCTAAAACTAATCTAGCATTCTTAAAAACTGTATTTACTTCTTGTGTTACAATATTTTTCTTATTCATCAAAATACTAGGTAATACAAATACAAGTAAACAGACTAATGCTAATACTGCAGCAACTATAATGATTATAGTTGTGGATTTCTTACCTTTCTTTTCTGGATCCATAATTGGTTCCATAGTCTCAGTTTTAGACTCTGTTACTGGGGCAGCAACATCATTTCCACTTGCCATACCATCACCAGCAGGTAAATCATTAGTTTCCACTACTGGAGCAGGTTCTACAACTGGTGTAGCAGGTTCAGCAGATTCTACCGGAACAGTAGGCTCTACTACAGGCTCTGCTGTCTCAGTAGGAACTGTAGGTTCAACTACTGGTTCTACTACAGACTGTTCATTATTTAATTCAACATTTTCATTTTTTTCTTCCATAATCATACTCCTCTATTCTATTTACATTATAATATAAGTTTAATTGTTTTAAAACCATTTATTTGTATTCAACTGTAAAGTGCATACCTGAATATACTTTTATTTTATCACCAGGTTTATAACACTCATTATTAATACTATTTCTAAAACATTTCACATGCTTTTTATTAGGCAACTTATAATATGTTCCTTCTTCAACTTTATATTTATTTTTATTCTTCTCAGTTACTTTATCTAAAGAAGTAGTAACCATCCATAATCTTTTACCATTTTTATTAGTTTCTACATCTATATAATAATCAGGATTAGCTGGGAATAAAGCTAAATACATTTTTAATTCTTCATAGGTAGTTAAACCAATATCAACTAAGTATTTACCTTCATCTACTCTTAATCCTTTAAATATATAATATGGCATTATATCTTTAAAATCATCATATTTATACAAATGACTAGAATCGTGTTTTACTTTATATTGTATTTTATTAGGCCAAGAAATATTCTTAGTAAATCCATATTGATTAGATATCATTAGATTACGATCAGTAGTTATAACATCATCAGAAATAATATTAAAATAATATGATGATATTACGTGATATAATTTAACCTTCTTATAGACATATTTTATATCAGTAATTTTTACTATTTTTAATTTACCATTTTTTACTTTTGCAACTCGATTACCTACTTTTAAATGTTCCCTGTCCTCAGTAGAAACAAACATTCCTAAGTCATAGTTATAAATACCATGATCTCCGGAAGTATTAACTGTTTCTTTGTCATCAAAAGTAATTTGTAAATACTTATCTTCAATACTTGTTTCTTCAATCCAAATAGGATATTCATAGACTAGACTTCCTGTATTATAACTCCAAACAGCCATCAAATCATCATAACCAATATCTTCAATATTTTTATATTTGCCATTAGCCATTAAAATCTTAGTACCCTCTATTAAGCAAATACCTGATCTTTCTCCAGTGGCAGTAATTGTAATATTACCATTAACATTAGGAATACTTACATTACCATTATTCCTATTATATGTATAATCTGTATTAACAGTTAAGTTTCTATTACCCATTCTAACAGTAATAGTATTAGGTAAATTATAATTATTATTAGCTGTTAAACGACAGGTATATGTAGCTCCAATATTAACACTGTTTTCTCCTGAACCACTTATATTATTAAGAGTTCTTGTAACCGTAAATACCCATTGATAAGAATTATTTCCAGTTTGTACACAATATCCACTACCACTACTAGGATTATTAATATCACCACTACTAGCAGTATTATCTTCATTATCTGTACCATAAACTTTAAAATTATAAGTACTTGCAGTAGTTCCATTACTTAGTCCTGTTACCGCATAAGTAGTATTAGTTCCTGCATCTATAGTCTGTAGTACTGTACCATTATTATTACATACTAGAATCGTATAGTTCTTAATTCCACTATAATCATCTGTTCCACTCCAAGATAAGTTAACCACTCCAATTTCATTACTTTGAGTAGCACTTAAATCACTAATAATTGGTGGTGTAGTATCAACATACTCCTCATGTTTATTAACTTCTAATGTAATATTTCCTAAATTAACATTAGGTAAATTGTTTGACATAGCATATAAGGTAGCAGTAATAGTATCATCAGGGAATAAAGCATCATCCTTAGCCTTTATATAAAAAGTATATGTTTGATTTTCTGAATTAGCTGGTACTGTAAAGCTTCCTAAAGCTGTTCCTCCTGCATTAACTAATTCTAATTTATCACTAGCTATATTTATATTAATATCTACATTAGACTGATAAGTACTATTAAGACTAATCGTTACTTGTTGAAGAGCCCCATCTTTAACACTACCTGTTGCTGGAGTCATAGAATTAACAGTCATTTCTCCAAATGCTTTTTCATTAGAGTCAATTGTTCCTTCACCATTAACTACATATTCATCAGCTTCTACAGCTGGAGTAAATGTAAACGTTACCGAAAATGTTTTCTCTGATAAAGGTTCTATTACAGTTCCTTCTTCAATATCATTAAGCTCATAATCTAATGTACCAACAGATTGGTCATCTGATCCATTAATTGTAAAATTAAAATTAAAAGCTGAAACTAATCTTTCATAGAAAGTATCATTAGTTAAAGTAATATTATATGTAGCATTATATACTGGATCAGGATTATCACTATGAATAAAGGTTAAATTAAAATCTATACTATCAGCAGTCCAACTAGGTATTTCCTCACTAGTATTATTAGATGACATCTTAGTAACATTAGTAATTTCAAAACTACCTTGAGTTTCTAAAGCAACATTAGCTCCAATATTAATAACTTGAGTAAATAAAGCAAATCCTACTGATAAACTCATTAATAAAACCACTAAAAAAAGAGAAAGAAACAAGTTCAATCTAATGATTTTATTATCCTTTAAATTCTTATTCTTCTTTCTCTTCATAATAATCTTCCTTTATATTATTTTTTTCTTCGATTATTCTTTTCAATTTTTTCTTTATCTAAAACATATTCCCAACACATACGATCATTAATAATTCTAAATACTGCCTTAGTCTTATCCTTATTTTCATAAAAGTTAATTGGCATTCTAACTTCACTATAAACATCTATTAATTCATCAAAAGAACTAACTTCAACAACATTTAAATCACTAACATCAGGTAAATTAGTAACATTAGCAATTATACTATCATGAGAATCTACAAATTTTTGTAATGTTGATTCATATAAATGTCTCTTTCGATTAAGGCTTCTATTAATAATAATTCTAATTATTAAAGCAATAGTTAAGAATATAATAATTAATCCTAATACAATACAAGCATATTTAATCTTTTGAGCTATTGGATCAATCATTGTCAAAGTACTATCATTACTTACAGCATTCTTTTCAATTGATGCTTCAACAGCTTTTTGTAGTAATGGAATACTCATACTAAGATTAGATGGTATTTTAATAGAATCACTATATTTTTCTCCAGTAACATCACTTTCTACTACTAATTCTACTCTTAATAATCCATCTGTTTGAATAGAATAATCTGATTTAAATTCTTCTAATATTTTATCATATTTACTATAATCAACATTTACTATTTCATTAATATAAATAGCATCTACATTATTTAATTTTAATGTCTTTGGTTCTACTAAATTATATTTCTTTTGCCAATAATAACCACTATCACCATTAGGCTTATTAGCTGAGACAACAGCTTGAATATAATATGAATATTCCCCATTAACATTTTCACTAAATTTTAAATTATAATGATATTTAACTCTGATATAGTCAATAATACTAGTAATATAAGTTCTATTTTCCTCTAGTACTCTACTTTCAAAGTAATTATTTTCTTTTAAAAATACATTATAACTTACTGAATTATCTTCACTATAACCGAGTGAAATATAACTTTTAGTTAGACCAAAAATAGTTAGTGCAAAACCTGCAACTAGCAAAAAAGTTAATATAAAATATCTAATAACTTTATTTGACATATTCATAGCCTAACTCCTTTCGAATAATTCATTAACTAATATTGTTGGAAAACCAATATATTTTATAACATAATCTACTTTTCCAATTACTTGGTCACTAGTACTGGTATAACCATCAACATCTTCGTTATTATCTCCTTTAGTAGTAAAGTAATATGTATCATTCTTCTTTTTTATATCAACTATTCTATGAGTAACAATAATACTATCGTGTCTAAATACTAATATATCACCCTTTTGCAATTTATCAGGCTTCATATATTCTATTATAACTGCATCTCCTTTTTTATAAGTTGGAGACATAGAATTAGTAGCAATTGCAATTAAACGAGCTTTAAAAATACCTGAAACTAGTATTACTAATATTACTAAAACTACAATTACAGGAATACTAAATACTCTTAAAGTATCAGTAGTAATTATTCTTTTACTCTTTTCTTCTTCAACCATCGCCCTATTGATAACATAAAATATTATAAATGGCGTTAATATCTTAACAAACGCTAATAAATAGTTACCTAAATTAGGAACTAGTGGTAATAAATACGGATATATTTTAATTACTAATCTAAATATTAAACTAGGTTTCATACCAACTTTATAAGTTAAGTAAGAACATAAAAATTGTTCAGCAAAAATTGGTATAACCATAACACTTATATAAACAAATATCTTATAAGAAGTATTCAATCCTCCAATATTAGTATTAGCAAATATTTCTAATAATGCTAATAGAATAGTAAAGATAATTGTTGATTTATAATTATTATAATTATTTTTAATCACAATTAATCTAAAGTATTCCGTTAAGATCACCAATACAATAATTGAAAGAATACTTTTAAACGATTGAATATTATAAGCATATCCTCTAGTAAAACCAAGTAATATCCCTAATGCATAGATAATTATTCCTACCACCATTAAGACAGTAATAATGGTTCTATTAGTATAACCAGTATAATAACTTTTATCTCGTTGCTTACCAAAAAACAGTCTTAATGGAATAACCATTAATAGCAAGAAAGTGATAACTAGAAATATATTTAATTCACTAGGTATCACTTTAATAAATCCATAAAATATTAAGTTTATAATTAATAACGCCACTTCTATCAAGTAAATAAATTTAATATTTTTTTTCATAAGTTCTCCTACCTAATTATAGTTAGGTTAAAATTAAGCTGTTACTTGTTCGTAGTCAAAAGCAGCAGTTAAATTAACGATTTGTGCTTCTGTTGGTAACTGACTAGCTTGTTCTGGTTGTACATATTTAACTTGTACAGTTACTGTTACAGTATTTGTTCCAGTTGCTGGTAATGCAACATTTAATCCTGTTGCAGAAGCAGTATATGGTGTACCAGCATAAGTTACAGTATATTCTAAGTAATTTTGTTGTGCTGCAGATAATGGTGATAAAGTAATTGCTTTTAATTTAGCATCAAAATCTCCATCATTTATAGCATTAATTGTAAATTTAGCATAATCTCCTGGTTTTGATAATTTAGCACCAAAGCTGATAGTAGTATCTGTTAATCCTACAGAAGTAGTAGTGTCAATAATTTGCTTTGTACTATCTTGAGGATCTGTAGTTAATGCTCCACTATAGATAGGTACACTTCCAGAGTCTACTGCATATGAATCTGTTTTCCAATGAACACTCCATTTAGTAGGTTCAACTTGAACATTACCATTAATATTCAATGTTTGAGCAAATAAAGCGAAACCTACTGACATGAATAATACGGCAACTGCTAATACCGCAATAATAATTGTTTGACTATTTCTTTTCTTTTCCATAAAAAATCTCCTTTATCTTATTTTTACATAATAATCGTATCAAATTTTTTCTATAAATACAACTAATTAGTTGTTTACTTTACAATAATTTTATACTTTGTATCTAATTAGATTACAAAAAATGTATTTTCTTATTTTTAATTTACCCAATAATAGAAATATTATTAAAAGTATTATATAATTATAATGGTGATAATATGGAAAAGTATTTAAAAACATTAAATATTGCAATACTAGCACTATTTGCAGCAAATACATTATTCTTTAGCATGAAAAATACTATCTTTGAAGTAGTCTTCTTTAGATTGCCTATCAGTGCAACAGATATTTTTATAATAATTGATTATATAGTATTTATCTTCTTAATAATAAATGTATTATTAATAATAGTAGTACAAATAAAGAATAAGAAAGTTTCATTAACTAAACTAAATATAGCAGTTTTAGTAGTATTTATAATTAGTATTATTTTTACTTTTCCTTTTTCTTTTCTATATGAAATAATTGACGACACAGAAAGCTCATCAACTTATTATGGAGAGACTCTATATTTAGGTAAATCATTTGCTTATAGAAAATACTATGACTATGAAAAAGGAAAAAAGCATCTCTCTGAAAGCTATCAATATATTTATATTCCTATAGTTAATAAAATAATAACAATTGATAGTGATGGAAGTATGACAAGCTTTACATTTAAAGTATTAGATGTAGAATATCAAAAAAGTTCAATACTAATAATAGATAAAACAGATGATTATGAAGATGGAACCATCTATGTTAGAAAAAAACATGATGATAAAAATCAGTGATAGACACAAAAAAAAGACTTTAATAAAGTCTTTTTTATATTTTATTTAGTAATCTCAAAACCACCAGGTAATCGTCTTCCACGTTTTTTCAATCCTCTATTAATAAAAAACAGGCTTAAATATACTATTATAAAAACTGTTCCTAATGCAATTGCTGATATCAAAAAATTTTCATACAGCATTCTTATTGCGACCGGAACCATTACCATCATAACAAAAATCCAAAGAAATATATTACTAAACTTCTCTTCCAGTCCTATAGTAAATATTTTAATAAGAGCATAACCAATAACTGTAAAAAATAAAATCAATGCATATTGTGGAACAGATCTAGCATAACCAACCATAGTATGAGTTATCAATGGAAAAAACCAAGTTGGAATTTTTTTGCCTGGAACGCAAAAGATACAAATAAGACAAATCACTACATATAGAATAATAGAAAGTATATATATGATTTTATGTATAGTTTTAGCTTTACGGAATTGTTTCTTTGAAGATGCAAAATACTGTTTTAAAATTTCTGATTTTTTTTGTTTTTGATAATCACCAATTGGTTCTCCTAATTGAAAAGTTTTTATTCCAAGAATTTCAATATATTTATCTTCTGTTTCAATACGTGCTTGAACAATACGTATACAAAGAGGTACAACCAAGGAAACAATTACGCTCAAAATATTAAAAGCATAATAAACAATCATAATTTCATCATTTTTTACAAAAACAAATGAAATTATAAATAATGTAACGAAAAACAAAACAACAGTAATCCAATATTTTTTATCGAAAACATTAACTTTAACATATTCTATGTCTTTTTCTTTTGCCATAATTTAACACCTCAATTATATATTAACACGAAAACTATTATCATATAGATAAAAGCAAATGAAAAATTGTAAATTTACATAATATCTAACTAGTAAACATTACTTAAAATAAAAAAATAAGACTTAGCTTATTTTTTATTCTTTTACTCTTCTAAAAACTGGTATTAATAGCATATTAGTTAACAATATAATTAATATACAATTATTTTCACTATTTGTAGATAGACCAGTCTTTGGTGGTGTTATTTCTACAGCTGTTTTCTTTTGAACAGTTCTTTTTGGTAATTGTTCTTCTGGAGTATCTTCTTCTGGTTCTTCTTCATCAGGAAGAACTCTTTTAATATTAACCATTTCTAAATTAACTTTGTAATTTTCATCATATGGATTAAACCATTTAATACCTAATAAATTTTGATAATTCTCTCCATCAGCAGTAGTTGCTGTTGTTGTATAAACATATAAATGCATATCAACAGGATGAGATACTTCATTACTTATTAAATAATAGAAAAACTCTGCATATCTAGCTGGTATTTTTTTATGGCCATGTCCTGTCCACCAATGTTGTGCTAATTTACCAAAGCCATCTCCGTTACCTCTATCTTCTACATATCCTGTACGTGATTCAGGAACATATCTATATTGTTTTAAAAATTTAACATCTTCATAAACAATATTTCCTTCATCATCTCTTATAATTTTACCATTTTCATCTCTCATAGCTTGCTCATTTGTCACTTCTGAAGATGTATAAGTCTTTAAGGCATATTCAGTAATAAATCTGATTTCTTCTTCTGTTAAATCAGAAAACTCTTCATCAGCATTTGTACGATTATTAACAATATCTAATACTTTATTATATAAATCTTTATCTGTCATATTAGGATCAGCATCTGGAGCATAATCTCTAATATTTTCTGGTGTTAGAACTTCTCCATCATAAGAAATATTGTTAGGCTCTTTTAATCCTTGATTAATACAGTATGTTTCTTCTTTTACTCCTTCACTTTCTACATAATAGAAAGCAATTCCTCCATAATCCTTACATACCTCAGAATCTTTATTATGATCTACTCCTGCATTAATATCACTAATTTTTACTTCAACAGTAAAATTTTGATCTGCACTTAACTCATATCCAACTGGAGCTAATACTTCACGTAAAGTATATTCTCCTTCAGGTAACATAGTAGCATGTTCTGAACCATCTGAAATCCAACTATCTACTACATTCCCTTCACTATCAATAATTTCTAATGTTGCACCACTTAAAGGGTTACCTTCTTCATCAACTTTTGTGGTAATTACTTGTACTTTGTGTATTTCTATTTCTTCTGTTTGCTCTTCATTATCTTCCAAAGCATAAACTTTAGTTGGTAAAAAGATAACAAACAAAAAAACTAACAAAAACAAGCTTGTTATTAATAAATTCTTTTTCATCCGAACCTCCCATAAACTATAAATTGTTTTCTATAATAACACTTTTTAATTAAAAGTCAACAATATGTTCACAAAAAAAGATTATACATTTATAATGTATAATCTTAATTTCTATATGGTGTACCCGACGAGAGTCGAACTCGTGACCTATCGCTTAGGAGAAAACTTAGCTTTCGGTTCGAAATCAGCCGAATTTTTTAAATTAGTTGAAAAATCAACAAAAATACTACTTTTAAAATTTTCAAATAATCAAAATTAATTAAATTTTAGTGTTTTTTTTTAATTATTTCAGTACTTTTTGCGACACTTTTGCGACACTTTTTTCTATCTATTTGCCTATTGTTGTTTGTTCGATTGACACATGTATATTTATATGCTACATTGATTTTAGGAATATTTAGTTGTTGAGTGTCTACCTCCAATCCAACATAGAGAGGAGGTTTGAGAGATATGAAAAAACGTGAATACAACATAATGCTGCTTCACGCCATTTCACTCATTTTACTACTCTTAACCTTACTGGTTTTAGTAATAAAGAAATGACACTTAAGTCTATGACTTAAATGTCTTCACATTAAATAATGGGTAGACATTCAACATACCAAAACTGAATGTTCCCTTTTTTATTATATGAAGTTTCCTTCATCTGTATACATAATAACATATTTTATTATATTTGTCAAAGTGCTATACAATATAATTATTGTTAAATTAATTATTCTCTATTATTTTAATTTTATCATTTTTAGATTTTAAAAACGCTCCAATATCTTTCATTTTTTCATTTACAAGAAGTGTAGAATGAACAAGAAATTTATATTTTTTATTATTATCTAAAGTTATATATAGAAATCTATCTATGTGACTGTTGATTTTACTTAAAGTAATCTTGTTCTCATAGTATATACTTTTTATTTTACTATATGGAATAATATCAATTAGTTTGTTTTCTAGTAATATTATATAATTGTTTGTTAAAAAGTAATTATAATCATTCCAGTACTCTATTTCACCTATTTTTTTATCTAATTTATTATCGTATATATACATTTCAATTTGTTTAAGATTCCTTTTTACAGTAATTTTGGATAAAAAAGCATTTATTACAAATATATCTAAAAACAAAATATAATAAAAACCAGTTAGTTTTACAATGATAAATAAGACTATAGTTACTACTACAAGTACAACAAAATAAACAATAATATCACTTTTATTCTCATCTATATATTTTTCAAAGATACTGTCTTCTCTCATACTTGATACACCTCTATATGTTCATTATATCATACATACTAAAAAACTATGAGTTTATTGCCCATAGTTTTATTATTAATATGGTGTACCCGACGAGAGTCGAACTCGTGACCTATCGCTTAGGAGGCGATTGCTCTATCCTACTGAGCTACGGATACATAAAAAGGCTTTAAGCCTTTTATATTTCTTGCACAACTGTAATAATCATTGGTTTAGCTTCTGTCTCTTGATAGAAAAACTTACCTAGAACATCACGAATATCATTCTTAATTTTAGCATAATCTACTCTTCCTGCATTATCTTTAATACAATCTTCGATAACTTCTTTAGATATGGCCTTAGTTTCTTCAAGTAAATCTTGACTTTCTTTAACGTAGATAAATCCTCTAGTTAATATTTCAGGTCCTCCTAGTATTTTCTTAGTTGCTTTATCAAGAGTACAACTAATAATTACTATACCGCTTGAACCTAACATTTCACGATCTTTTAAAACTAAATCTCCAATATCTTCACCTTTATTACCAGCAATTAATATTTCATCAGTATCAATATGTTCTAAACTATCAGTATTTTCTCCATCTACCATTTCAAAAACATCACCATTTAGTTTTAATATAATGTTTTCTTTAGGTATACCTAATTCTTCAGCTATTTCAGCATTAGCATATTGATTACGATATTCTCCTTTTACTGGGAAATAATACTTAGGATTCATCAAATTAATCATTAACATTAAATCTTCTCTTGAGGCATGATGTAATAAATGTTTCTTACTCGATAAACTAACAGCATTAGCTCCTAACATAGCAATATCATCCATGATGACAGCCATTCTTTTTTCTATTCCTGCATAAGATGGTTCAGTAATAAAAATAGTGTCTGTTTCCTTGATAGTAATAAATTTATCAAAACCTTTAATAATTCTTTCTAAATTAGCAAATGGTTTTTCTTTTTCATCTGAAATTAATACTACTGAATTCTTACTTTCTAAATCAGCTAATGTTCCAATTTTATCTTTATCAATAGATAAATATCCTTCTTTAATTGCACTATTTATTTGATTTTGTAATGTTTTTCCCATAATAACAATCTTACGATGTGTTTTCATAACTTCATTAAATATTTCTTGTATACGATAATAGTGAGCTGGAAAAATAGTCGCAATTATTCTATCTTGTGATTTGTTTAATATTTCTTTAATAAAATAACTTACTCTGTTTTGTGGAGATGTATGACCAGGTTTATCTGCATAGAATGATTCATTTAGTAAACATAACACCCCTTGTTTTCCCACATAAGCTAGTTTTCCAATATCAGTTTTATATGAGCCCATCATTGTTGAATCAAAAACATAATCTCCAGTATAAACAATCGCACCATCTGGAGTATATAACACATAGCATACACAATCTGGAATTGAATGAGTTACACTAATTGGAAATACTGCATTATGACCAAAGTCTAATTTAACATGAGGTTTAATTTCAATTAATTTTACTTTGTTAATTATTTTTTCATCTAAATCATTCTTTACTATTTCTAATGTCAATTTTGTTCCATAAATTGGTATTTCAGGTAAAGCTTCTAATATATCAGGAACAGCTCCCATATTACCTTCATGACCATGAGTTAAAAAGATTCCCTTTACTCTTTTTTTATTATCTACCAAATAATCAAAATTAGGAATTATGTAATCAATACCTAAATTTAAATCATTATCATATTTTAAACCCGCATCAAAAACAAAAATATCATTATCAACATCTACTACATACATGTTTTTACCGTTTTCGTTTAACCCACCTAAAGCAAATATTTTAATTTTACTCATTTTATTCTCCTTTCTCTTTTCTACAAGTAAACAGCATATTAATTATAGCACTTTTTACTATTAAAATAAAGAAAAATAGAGATAAACTCTATTTTTTAAACTTAAATTTATAACTACTTGTCTTTTCTAACTGATCATATAAATTAGTATCTTTATCTTTATTACCCTTAATAACATTATCAGCATCTACTTTTTTCATAGCAGTAGTCATTGTAATTTGATCTTTAATATATTCATCAGTATATTTCTTTTTCTTTTTAAAGTCTTGATGAGGTATTTCTGTTATATCATATGTAGGAATTTCTTTACCATCAATCTTAGCTTTAATATCAACTACTCTTAAAGCATAAGTATAAATAATACTATTAGTAGCTGGAATAATAAAGAATGTTCCATTTTTTTGCTCATTTTCAAGCATTAATATAGGTTGTCTTAATGTATCTCTTATTTCTAACATATCATTAAAAGTTTCAATTTTTAATACTTGAGAAGTTCCTATATCGTATGATCCATTAATTTTTTGAATATAAGAATCATAATTATTCATAATACTTTTAATTTCTTTTTCATAAATCATTTGAGCAGTTCTTGTCTTTCTACTATATAGAATTAAAAACATAGTATAAATAATTGAAACAAAGAAGAATAAAATACTAGCAGAGATTGCCCATACACTATCAGTAGTTCTAACTAAATCTATTTGCTTATTATTATTAACAATACTCTCATCGCCAATATCAACAGATACTGTCTTTTCAGTTAAAGGAATAGTCAAAGAAGAAACTTTTCTTTCCTTTAAATCTTTAGTAGCATTTTCAATATCTTGAATATTTACATATAAATTAATATTTAATTTAGAAACAATATTATTTAAATCATAAATATCTTTGAATTTACTAATTCTATTATTATATTGACTATAATTAACACTTAAATCTTCATTTATTTCTAAATCACCAACATTTTCAGATAATGTTTTAGTAACCAAATCCTCACTAACATGATAAATACTACTATTATCTTTTTCATCTTCTACATCTATTTCAATAGCTATTCGATATGAATATTTATATTTAGTCTTTGGTGAAAAACTTAAATTATATTTAAAATTAGTTGAGATTGTATTAATTAAACTAGCAACATAACTTTTATCTTTATCTAGATATTCTTTTTTATAAAAATCATTTTGTTTTAAATAAACTTTATAATCTACATTACTATTTTCATTATAAGTAATATACTGTCCTTTATTATTTGATATATATATGAATAAGAAAAAAAGAGCAATTAATAGACTAACCGTAATAATTGCGATCAAATTTTTAATATTAAGTTGTCTATTAATTTCCTTTTTATTCACTTTTATCCCTCTTTATCAAATATGTCATGTAACCATAATGTTGGTTTACCAATATATTTTATTTTAAATGTTACTTTTCCAATTAAATCTTCTTTAGTAACATATTTTTCATCTTGCATTTTATTAGCATCACCTTTTGTATAATATCGGAATTCTTTATTTACATTTTTAACTGTGATTACACGATGAACAACTTTTATATCCTCTTTTTTAAATACTATTACATCTCCTGTTTTAATATCATCTTTTTTTAAGAAGAATACTACATCTCCTTTATCAATACTTCCAGTCATAGATTCAGAACCAATTACTAGTACTCCAGCAAAGAATTTACATGAAATAAGAGCAATTAATATGATCATAATAGCTGATCCTAATAATAAAGTAATTGCTTGCTCTCGTAATTCTTTAGGTCTTTCTTTATATTTATCTAAATCATAATATTTATCCAAGTAAGAAAAGATAATTAATGGATAAATCATTCTTACAAATGCCCTAAAGTATATATATACATCTGGAGCTACTGGAATTATATAAATATATAATATTGTAATTAATCGATAAATTATAATTGATTCTTTTCCATACCTATCACTAATATATGTAAATAATAAGTTATTAGCTAAAGCTGCAAAAGAAACAAATCCTACTAAACCTAAAAAACTATTTAAATTACTAAATCCATAAACGTCTAGGTATATTGAAATATCAGCTAATGTTCCAATAATTGTAATTAATGCTTTAGATCTAGTACTTTTATCAATAAGTAATCTATCACGTATGACTTCAGTAGATATAATAATTATTGTAATTGGAATAATATACTTAATAATTGTTTTTATACCAAACATATTAGTCTGATTATAAAATCCTGTATATAAACCTAACATATAGTATAAAGTTACATATAGGATTCCAAATATTAGCATAACTATTCTAATTTTTTTCTTATTTACTTTTAAAGTTCTTTTCTTTTTTAAAAAATTACATACAACAAGAGCAGATATCAATAAGAAACCTGCCGTAAAATACTTGTTTTTAGTTAGTGTTGAAAAAGTACAGATTAGAATAAGAACAGTTAAAATTATTTCTATCTTATAAATCTTCTGTCTATCTTTACTCATGTACTTTCACTCCAATATCTTTTTATTATTAACTGTTATCTGGACTAGCAGCTAGATTGATTGTTACACTTGTAGTTTCATCATCAGCAGTTGGAGTTTTAGCAGCTGTTACTGTAACAGTTTGTGTAGTAGTTCCACCATTAGCAGCTAATGAATTGCTAGCAGTAGAAGAAGTTACTGTGAAATATGTGCTGTTAGAATTAGTTTGAATAACTGGTGCAGCTAATGTAGCAGCTAAAGTTTCACTTTCATTTACTACTGTATAAGTGAATTCTACTGAATCTCCTTGTTTAGTCATTCCTGTAATTGTGAATTGTCCTGTTGTTCCATTATTATGTGTTTGTGTAGTAGTAATAGCATTGTCACTCTTAGTTACAGCTACTGTTCCTGTATAATGAACATTAAAGTTACTAACATCTGGACTAATAGTACCACTACCAGTAATGCTTAATGTTACAGCTGAAATTGCAGCATAACCAATACCTAATGCTAATATAGCAATTAAAACTCCTAAAATTCCTGTTCTTTTTTTCATTCTCTTACCTCTCTTCTCATTCGATACTATACGTATCTTACTCTATATATCATTATAAACAAAACAGCTATTCAAGTTAATTCTGTTTTTGTTTTTAGCCATTTTATTTATGGCTTCTTTAGCAGCTTCTTGTTCAGCTTCTTTCTTAGAGGCACCAACACCTCTACCATAGACTATTCCACCAACTTGAACCTCAATAGTAAAAACTCTATTATGAGCAGGTCCTTCTTCTTTTACTAAATTGTATTCAATTGATTTTTGTTCAGTCTGAACATATTCTTGTAAAGTACTTTTATAATCACTAAAGAAGCTAATAGTAGGATCTTCAATATATGGAACAATTATACTTAAAACTACTTTTCTTACTGTAGCATATCCTAAATCTAAATAAATAGCTCCCATTAAAGCTTCAAATATATCAGCAACTATTGCCTTTTTGATACCTTCTTTTTGTTCTCCATGACCTACCAAAATATATTCCTGTAAATTTAGGCTCATTGCATAACAATAATTAGCATTCTCACAGACATAACTAGCCCTAACCTTGGTCATTTCACCTTCAGATTCTTTATGATTACTATATAAGTAATCTGCTACAACCAAGTCTAATACTGCATCTCCTAAGAATTCTAATCTCTCATAATCATTCTTAACATTATGTTCATTTACATATGAACTATGAGAAAAAGCCGTCTTATATAAATTAATATTTTTTGGTTTAATTTTTAATTGTTTAAACAATTCTTCCATACTATCACCATTTACATTATAGCAAAAATCAATAAAGATTAATAGTCTTGAAAAAAGATATTATTCATAGTAAAATGATTATGGTGATAGTATGAAATATCTTTTGATTTCTATCATTAATATTTATCAAAAAATTCCCTTCTCTAGTCATAAACAATGTAGATTTATTCCTACTTGTAGTAATTATGCTAAAGAAGCCATTTTAACTTATGGATCATTTAAAGGTACCTATTTAGCTATAAAAAGAATATTAAAGTGTAATCCATTAGGTCCTTCTGGATATGACCCAGTACCATTAAAAAAGGAGAAGAAACATGAAAAAAATTAAAGGTTTATTATTTATTATTTTATTAATTCCATTCTTTGTTACAGGATGTACTAATGACAGTATGGATAATATTGAAGTTATTGTTACTAATTATCCTAATGAATATGTAGTTAAGAATCTTTATGGAGAACATTCTACAATTAAATCTATTTATCCTGATGGAGTTGATATTAGTACATATGAAATCAGTAATAAAGAAAAGAATGAATATGCTAAGAAAGATTTATTTGTTTATAATGGTTTACTTGAAAAAGAAAGAAATTTAGCAGTTGATTTATTAGCTATTAATCCTGACTTAAAAATAATTGATACTGCTTATGTATTAGAAACCGATTATTCACCTGAAGAACTATGGTTAAATCCTTCTTCCCTACTTATGATGAGTCAAAATGTTCGACTAAGTTTAAATGAATATGTTACTAGTACTTATTTAAAGAAAGAAGTAGATACTGCTTATGATGAATTAAAAATAAAATTAAGTGAAATAGATGCTGAATATCGAGTAGCTGTTGAAAGTACTGATAATAAGACTATTATAGTTGCTGATAGTGCTTTAAAATATTTAGAAAAGTTTGGTCTTAATGTAATTTGTATTGATAGTGATGCTAATCAAAAAACTTTAAGTGATGCTGAAGAATTAATTAATAATGGTAGTATTCGTTATATTTACTTATTTAAGGATCAAAAAATTAATGATAATGCTCAAAATATTATTAATAATCATAGTGATGTTAAAACAATTGAACTTCATAAGTTAGATAATCTAAGTGATGATGAACGACGTGAGAAAGAAGATTACATTACGATTATGAATAATAACTTAGAATTAATTAAGAAAGAATTATATCAATAAAAAGAGAATAGTTTAACTATTCTCTATTTTTTTAATCTTTTTACTAATTGAACTGTATCTTCTCTTTCTTCAAGAGTATTTTCCCTATTTATTATTTCTAATACTCTAGTTTCCCAACTCTTAGAATGATTCAATTTTCTTACTTTTGGATGAGACTTCAATTCACCTTTATCCAATCCAGAGATTAATTCAAAATCACTAGCTTTAATATTATAAGTAGCATTACCTATAGCTGTACGTGGATTATTATCATCATAAACTGTATCTAATAAAACTTCTCCATTCTCATAAATATAAGCTATATATGAACCATATTTTAAGATTCCATGAGCTATAGCATAAGGGTTTGATTTTTCATAGAAATCTTCTTTCATTTGTCCTTTTCTTCTTAATGTAATTAATTCTTCTTCTGTTAAAGGTATTCTACTTCTTGAATTAGCTTCTCCTCTTATTATACCATCTTTTCCTGAAGGTATTAATTCCCAATTGACTAAACCATATTCTGGAGCCACTTTATTCTTAACTTCTGTATATCTTCTTTGAATAACATCTAAGTTAATAACACGATTATTTTCTACTTTTATTTCTACTGTTTTATCATAATCAGATTTTAAATAATCTTCTACTAATGAAAGATAATATCTAATCTTAGACTTATCTTCTAAATTATTACAAATATTTAAATAAGCATTTGCAGTATACATAGCCACTTTATTCATATCAAAAAACTTATTAAAGAAATGATTTAATCCACTCTTTTTAACTGCTTCTTTATATTCATTTCTACGATTAACAAATCTACTATATACATCTTTTTGACGATCAACAAATTTATAATATGTTGGATGAAGTGCACATCTATAATAATAATTCTTTTTAGCATTTTTACGATTTTTATCTTCTGGACTAATAGCCTTAATTTTATTAACCTGATCTAAATATGCTAATCCATTATGATAATCACTAAATATCTCTGGAAATTCATCTTTCAAAGTATATTTAATATCAGAACTATTTAAAATTGCTAATTTCTCATTTAATACTTTTTCAATTTCTTCTTCAGTCATATTATTAGGTTTTTCAGCAATATTTAAATATTTAAATAGTTTTAATAAAAAATTATCATAACTAAATTTAATAGTACTTGTACCATCATCACTACAATAAACAGTAACTTGGTCAACAAAATCATCATTAAATTTACGATAACCAAAGACATTATGAACATTACTTTCATTACGTCTATTAATCATCTTTAATTTATATAATATATCTTTATCAGGTATACTACCATTAGAACAATATTTTATTAGTGCTCTGGTATTTAAATTAATAGTTGCTTTTTCCACTGTTGCCACCTCTTTTTCTTATCATAAGTTTAGGTGTTTTAACAAATTTACCATAATTTTTAATATATAAAACATGTGTAGACATAGTTGAATAATTACTTGTTCTAAAACCAGAATCAAGTTTCATTCCTAAACTTACATTAACAGGAAATTCTCCTTTTTTCATTTCAAACTCATATTCTGGATATTTATTTCTATATTCAGATAAGATTTCATTTATTGCACTTGGCTGCTCCGCAGCCTTTAAAAATTTTAAGTCAAAAGCATTTGCTACTGCTCCATTTAAATCAACAAATAAATTATTTTCAACATCTTCTCCATAATTTTCGGGAACATGCTTTCTCATCGGTATAAAACCAATTTCTCCATTATCAAGATATGCAAATTCTGTTTCAGTAGATACTGCTCCTGGTAATTTCTCATTTTCTTGATAATCTTGAATAGATACATATACTTTTTTATTCATTCTATTACCCCCCAAAATACGCGCATATTATACCATAAAATAAAGAAAAAGTCAATTTAAACTACTCTTCATTAATATCATCAAGATATTTAAGAGTAGATCTTAAGACTTTTCCAAAGTATTTTTCAATTATATTAGAAGTCTTTTTACCTAATAAAGAAAGTTTGTTGTCATAATTCTTTTCTTTAGGTAAATAATTACTAGGTACTATTTCCTTACCATCTTTTAAATCTTTTTCAAATTGTTCTATAGCTGCTTCCGTCAAAATATTAGTATTTTGATTATAATTAGTATATCTACTAAAAAAAATTGTTAAAAAAAACATTATTATCAATAAACTAAGTATTTTTATAAATCTATTCATTGATAACCTCCAAAAAACATCTAGCAAAAGCTAAATCAGTATTTAATACCTCTGTCGTTGTATTATCATAACCACCTATTTCAATTAAAATAGTATATTCATTAAAATCTTGATTATAAACCCCATTAACTCCAGGTCCACTCTTTTTATATATACCTTTTGATAATCCTGGATAATATTCATTTAATTTACTATTAATCTTTTCAGTAAAAGCTAGATTCTTTTGATAATCTTTATTCTCTAATCCAACAATAAATAGTACTTTAGCATAACTCTTATCACCAATTTGAATAGTCGTTTTATCCTTAGAAAGACTATCTCTATGAATATCAATAAAGTATTTTAAAGAACTATGATTAGTAATACTATTATCTAATAATATCCTACTAGCTTTATAACTGTTATAACCAGGCCAATTATTCTTTTTTAGTATTTCTTTAATAGATGATTCTTCTACTAGAGTTGGATATCCTTGATTAGTAAAGATATCCTCTAAGATATAATTATTCATAATGACTGTTGGATTAATACTAAATTCAGCATAATTACTAGAAGCATATTCTTCACTTTGATGAGTATTATATAAATATATTATTGGTTCTAATTCCTTGCTAGTAGAAATTGTATTATCAAGTAAATAGTTTTTATACATTTTATTCATCTTTTTAATCGGATTAGTACTTTCAATAGTCTTAGTAATAAATCTTTCAAGTAAATAATTATTATCTTGAAAACTATTATTAATTATTAAATTAATTATTTCTTTATCACTTAAAGTAATCTTAGATTTTTCTAGGTATTTATAACTAATACTTATTCCAATTAAAAACATAGTTAAAATAAACAATACTTTTCTTTTTAATTTTTTACTCATCTAATCACCATAATGAATATAAATCTTTAATAATACTTATTATGTCGAATATAGTTTTTATGAAGAGTTATATTTATTCCATTACCTATTAGATGGGCTAGTTTTTCAATAATAAAATCAATATTAGTAGGAGTAACAATAAAACTATCTTTAGTTAATCCCTTAATATCTAATACTGTAGGTACACCTATCGCAATAATAGATACATTAAGAGTATCTTTACTTAATTCTTCCCTAGTATTACCTATTCCACTACCAGGAGAAATACCTCGATCAGTAATTTGAATAGTCTTACATAATCTTTTAATATCATTAGTTTTTAAAGCATCTATTATTATTACTTTATTAACTTTAGTTTCTTTAATAATACTTTTAATAAGATTAGCTGTTTCAATACCAGTATTACCGGTTACATTAGGAATAAAAGAACAAACATTACTATATCCTGATTCTACATCACCTAAAGCAAATAAATACTTAGTTACTAGTATTTGTTCAACAGCTTCCGGTCCTAATGAATCAGGAGTACTTTTACTATTACCTAGTCCAATAATTAAGAATTGATCTTTCGAAGAAATATCTAAATACTTTTTTAATTCTTTAATAAAAAGTTGTTGCACTTTAAAATAATTATCTTTATCAGTAATATCATTAAAAATAATAGTTGTGTATTTATATTTATCAAATTTATTATTAATTACTTTAGTATCTTCTATTGGTTTTATTGGAATAGAATTCTGTTCTAATACTAAATCACTATCCAAATTAGTTCTATTTATTTTTATTTCATGCATAATATCACCAATCATATTATTTACAAAATTACTATTTTTATTTGCAATTTTTACAATTCTTTGATATTATTAATATGTTTACAAAAGAGAGGTGAAATTATGCCAAATATTAAAAGTGCTAAAAAGCGTATGCGTTCTAATGCTAAGAAAGCTAATGTAAATACATTAATTACTTCTAGTATGAAGACTGCAATTAAAAAATTTGAAAAAGAAGTAAAAGCTGGTAATAAGGAAGAAGCTAGTAACAATTTAAATATTGCTATTCAAAGAATTGATAAAGCTATGTCTAGTGGTAAAATTCATAAAAATAAAGCAGCTCGTTTAAAATCAAGACTAACAAAAATGAAAAATACTATGGAATAATAAAATAAGTAAAGTACTTCCGTTAGGTAGTATTTTTTATTTACTTTAAGTATTTTTTAGAGTAAAATAAAAATATAATTGGAGGATATATGAAAAAGTTAATAACCTTAGGTCTTTTAATGATCTTAGTTGGTCTTATTATGGTTAGAAAAGAAGACCTTGTGACAATTATTAATACTTATCTTACTTCTAATACTGCTGTTACTTTAGAAGAAAGAAATGAGTATTACCGTGATTATGATTTTAACTTTGTTCAAAACACTGATATCTTTGCTCCTACTAATATGCAAGATATTTTAAATATTTTTTATACGGTTATTAATTCTGGTAAAGATGAATTTTATTTCTATTGTCCAAAAGATTATACCGGTTGTCTAGATGATGTAGAGAGATTAGCTAGAGATCAAGATCAATTGTCTGATATTAATAATTTTGTTCATCCATATAATGGCTTTTCGCATATTGAAACAGAGTATGATTCATTAGGAAAAGTAACAATTAGAATTAATAAAAGTTATAGTGTTAGTGATATTAATAATATAAATCAAAAAATTGATGAGTTGTATCCGAAACTAGTAAATAATAATAAGTCTATAGAAGAAAATATTAAAAGTGTTCATGACTATATAATTAACAATACTAAGTATGACTCTGATCGTAGTGATAATAATATTATTAACTATCGTTCAGATATTGCATATGGACCATTATTTGAAGGATATGGGGTTTGTGGTGGATATACTGATTTAATGGAATTATTCTTAGAAAGAATGCAAGTAAAGAGTTATAAAATATCAAGTAATCAACATATATGGAATGCAGTATATATAAATGGTACTTGGAAACATTTAGATCTAACTTGGGATGATCCAGTATCTATGGATAAAAAAGATTATTTAGAGCATAGCTATTTTCTAATAGATACTTATAAGTTATTAAAACAAGAAACAACACAACATAATTTTAATCAAGAAATTTATAGTGAATTAAAAGAAGCTTAATTAGCTTCTTTTTTTATGTAATCAACTACATCGTCAATAGTCTCATTAAAATTATCAAAATTAACATCAAACCATTTAGTCTTAAATTGATGATTAAAGAAAGTATATTGCCTCTTAGCAAATCTTCTTGAATCTTGCTTTATCTCAGTAATTACTCTATCTAATGATTTATTACTATATAAATATTCATAAAACTCTTTATAACCAATTCCAGTATTTAAAACACGTGAATCCATATATTTATCTTTTAAAGAATTAATCTCATCAAGTAAACCATTTTCTATCATAATGTCTACTCTCTTATTAATTCTTTCATATAATAAATCTCTATTAGTAGTTAAACCTATTACTTTAATAGGATATAATAACTTATCTTTATTATAAGTTAATTCTTCATTATTCTCTAATTTATTTAAAAGTCTAACTAAACGTTTTCTATTATTAACCTCTAACTTATCTTTAATATCATATTTATTAATTCTATCTAATAATTCTTCATTACTTAAATTATTATAGTCATTATAAGTAGTTCCATCAGTAAATTTATAGTCATAAAGAGCAGCTTTTATATATAGACCAGTACCACCAACGATTATTATTCTTTTTCCCCTACTATTTATATCTTCTATTAGAGATCTAACATCTTTTTGATAATCATAAACAGTATAATCTTCTGAAGGATCTTTAATATCTATTAAATGATGAACTATACCTTCTCTTTCTTCTATACTTGGTTTGGCACTACCTATATTTAATTCTTTATAAATAGAAACACTATCTCCATTTATAATTTCTGCATCAAATCTTTTAGCAAGTTCTATACTCAATTTAGTCTTTCCAACACCTGTTGGTCCTACAATAACAATAATATCTTTCATCTAATCACTTCATTTCGGCCATATTATAACACAATAAAAGACAACTAATCAAGTTGCCTTTTAAACATCTTCTCTAATTCATACTTAGTATAAGTAATAATAGTTGGTCTACCATGAGGACAAGTAAATGGATTATCACAATATCTAATATTTTCTAGTATCCATTCTTCATCTTCTTTAGATATATAATCTCCAGCCATAACACTCATACGACAAGCTGTAGTCGCAGCCATTCTCCAAACAAACTGATCAAAATCAAAGTTACCTTTCTCTATAATTAAATCAACTAATTCTCTAATAATAGTTTCAGATTTATCTTCAGGTATCCACGCTGGATGACTTCTAATAATAATTGTATTCTTACCAAAGTCTTCTACATTAAACCCATATTCTTCTAGCAAATTAAATCTTTCTTTAGCAAGTATATATTCATCCTTACGAAGTTCTATTCTAATTGGAATTAATAA
>CADBCT010000009.1 GCA_902793315.1 uncultured Erysipelotrichaceae bacterium | reverse complement strand
TATCCCAACATTCTATACTGATGAGCATAGTGCTCAGACTACTAATGCACTTAGTATAGGATTATCATCTCCAGCAGATCTTGCATATGCAACTAGTGGAGGAGGTACTGCAAGAACAACTTGTGTTAGTGGTACTTTTAGTGCTTATAATAATAATTGTGTTAATAATAATTGGATGAACATGAGCGTTAATAATTGGAATGTTAAGAGCACTTATCAGTATAGACCATGTGTATATTTGAAATCAACGGTTAAAATTACTGGAGGAGATGGCTCTTCTGGAGATCCATATGAATTAGGATAAAGGACTATTAAGTCCTTTATTTTATGCTATAATATTGTTAGAGGTGATTAGGTGAAAGAATTAATTAATAAAAGTATAGGAGCAGCTATTCTAATAGGCTTAGGCAATTATGCACTATTAAAACTAGGTAATCCAATTGGTCCAGTAATATTTGCTTTAGGACTTTTAGGTGTTTGCTATATGGGACAAAACTTATTCACAGGAAAGTGTGGATTTCTCTTTGCAGACTCTATTAATATTTGGGATTTATTGATAATATTAATGGTTAATTTAATTGCTGGTTATTTATGTGGTTTTATATTTTCATTTGCTGATAAGGAAATAGTTATTAATGCTCTTGCTAAAGTAGCTACTTGGGAGTTTTCAATAGCTTTCTTTATAAAAGGCATATTATGCGGAGTTATCATGTATATTGCTGTTTTCTTATATCGTAAGGGAACTCCATTGGGGATTATTTATGGAATACCATTATTCATATTTTGTGGATTTCAACACTGTATTGCTAATATAATTACTTTAGGAGTCGCTCATACATTTCATTGGTCAATTGTCTTAGCTATTTTAGGAAACTTTGCTGGATCATTAATTATGTGGTATTTTTCTAAAGATATAGTAATAGAAAAGAAAGGCAGAAAAAAGCATGCTAAATAAAAAGCTAGTCATTAAAGTTAATGGAATTAGGACATTAAAAGATGCTAGCATGATTAGAAAAAGTTTATATAAAAATGAAAGCATTAAATCTGTCAAAGTGAGTTTGAAAAACAAAAAAATTACTTTAACACACAGTAATACAATTAATGTTTTAGAAATTCAAAAGACTATTAATGCCTTAGGATATAAATATATTGGAGTAGAATAATGGAAAAGTACAAAGAAATAGAACGTAGTATTATAAAGAAATATCGTAAAGATATTTGGAGTAAGTTTGTTAAAGCTGTAATCGAATATGAATTAATAAAAGAAAATGATAAGATTATGGTTTGTATTTCTGGTGGAAAAGATTCTTTCCTACTGGCTAAGTGTATACAAGAATTAGAAAGGCATGGTAAATATCCTTTTGAAGCACATTATGTTTGTATGAATCCAGGTTATAATGATGCTAACTTAGAATTAATAAAAGAAAATGCTAAAATAATGAATATTGATTTAGAAATATTTGAAAGTGATATTTTTGACATAGTAGCAGATGTAGAAAAAAGTCCGTGTTATTTATGTGCTAGGATGCGCAGAGGCTGTTTATATAATAAAGCTAAAGAATTAGGTTGTAATAAGATTGCTTTAGGGCATCATTTTGATGATGTTATTGAAACAACTCTTCTTTCAATGTTCTATGGTGCTGAAGTTAAAACTATGATGCCTAAGTTACATAGTGAAAATTTTGAAGGATTGGAACTAATTAGACCATTACATATGATTAAAGAAAATGATATTAAGGCTTGGGTTAAATCAAATAATTTAAAGTTTCTAAATTGTGCTTGTCGTTTTACTGAAAAAACAGCTAATAAAGAAGAAGAAAGTAAACGTTTAGAAATGAAAAAATTAGTTGAGAGATTAAGAAAAGATAATCCTAATATTGATTATAATATTTATAAAGCTCTTGATAATGTTAATTTAAATTGTGTTATTGGTACTAAAAGCGATGGAGAATATAAAAGTTTTTTGAAAGATTATAATCATAAATAAAAAACATCTAAGTGATGTTTTTTTAATTTATACATATAATTTATTGGGTGATTTTATGAATTATGTGGTTAAAGCAGGAGATACTTTATGGGGGATTAGTAATCAGTTTGGAGTATCTGTTACGGAGTTATCTGAGTTAAATGATGTAAATGCAGCTACTTTGAAAATTGGTCAAGTATTAAAAATACCAACTAATAGTGGAACTAATCCTGATAATATGTTTATGTATACCGTCAAGAAAGGGGATACACTTTGGTCGATTGCCAGAGTATATGGTACTAGTGTTGAAGAAATAAAAAAGCTTAATTATTTTACTAACAATGATTTATATATTGGACAAGTCATTAGAATACCTGAAATTTATACTAAAGAAGAGGATATGTATGTACCACAGTTTATAAATTATACGGTAAAAAAAGGAGATACATTATATTCAATAGCTAAGAAATATAATCTTTCTGTTGATACTTTAATTAGTGATAATGCTTTAAAAACAAATACTTTGAGTATTGGAAAGAATTTAAAGATTAGAACTGATAATGTTGAAGTGATTGAAGAATGCTTTGGGGAAGAATATATTCCTAAAAATAGTAAAACTTATATAGTAAAAAAGGGAGATAGTCTCTATTCAATTGCTAAAGCATATAATACTACAGTAGAAGGATTAAAAGAGAAAAATAATCTTACTACTAATAATTTGTCTATTGGACAAGTGTTAAAAATATAGGAGATTAATATGAATATAAAAGAATTTATGAATACAAAGTCGTATCAAGACTTTATAAAAAATAATCCTGGTAAAGGTAATTTAAAGATAAGAGCTTATGCAGCTAGTGAAGCATTACCGGTTAGCGGATTAAGAATAGTTGTTAGTAGTACTATTAATAATCAACAAATAATCTTTTTTGATGGATTAACAGATTCTTCTGGGATGATAAACACTATTTCTTTGCCAGCTCCTAAGTTAAATCTAAATAATTTAGAGGTACCAGCTACTATTAGATATGAAATAGATGCTTTCTTTGATAATCAAGTAGGGAAAAGAAGTTTTTATGTAAATATGTATGATGGGATATGTGTAGTCCAAAACATTAATTATACTCCTGGTGAAGAATATGTCAGTTAGATATCCAGTAGTACCTAGAAATATTACAGTCCATTTGGGAAAACCTACTGAAAATGTTCAAAATATCACAGTATCATTTACTGATTATATTTCTAATGTAGCCTCTTCTGAATTATATCCTACATGGCCTAGGAACGCCTTAATAGCAAATATTTATTGTATTATTTCATTTACGATGAATAGAATCTATAATGAATGGTATCGTAGTAAGGGATATAACTTTGATATTACATCTTCACCTATTTATGATCAAACTTATATTAGAAATAGATCTACTTATGAAAATATTAATAATATAGTTGAAGAAATATTTAATAATTATGTTATTAAAGGTAATCAAATTCAACCATATTTTACTAGTTATTGTGATGGTCGAAAAACTACTTGTAATGGCTTATCACAATGGGGAAGTGTTGAATTAGCAAATAATGGATTTACGCCTTTAAATATTTTAAAAAAGTATTATGGAAATGATATTTCTCTTAAGTATAATGCTCCAGTTGGAGATAATACATTAGGGTATCCAGGAGTGGAAATTTCTTATGGAAGTGTTGGTAATCCAGTTTTAGCAATTCAAAGAGATTTACGAAGAATTAGAAATAATTATCCAGCTATTCCGAATATAACTGATACATATGGTATTTATAATGATGAAACAGAAGAAGCAGTTAAGAAGTTTCAAGAAATATTTAGTTTGCCAGTAACAGGTAAAGTTGATAAAGCTACTTGGTATAAAATAAAGTATATATATACTAGTGTTAAAAAATTAGCTGATTTATATTCGGAAGGATTAAGTGTAGATGAAGCCACATTTAGATATGAAGATGAATTAAATTATGGCGATACTGGAATAGAAGTAGAGCATATTCATTATTATTTAGATGCTATTGCTTTTCTAGATCCAGATATTCCAAGACTTCCTACTAACTCTATTTATAATGATAATTCAATTGCAATTGTGAAGGCTTTCCAAGAAAAATATAAATTGCCAGTAACTGGTATATTTACTTATGCAGATTGGAATGTTTTAAAAGAGGTTTATAGTAAGATTTTAAAGAATTTTAATAGTGAATATAATGATTATATTGATGAATTATATCCTGATTATTTTTTAACAAGGGGCATTACTGGAAAAGATGTTAGAAGGTTTCAAAAGTTTTTGCTAAATATTTGTAGATATGATCATTCTATTCCTGGTGTAAGAGTCAATGGAGTATTTGATGAATTAACTGAAAAATCAGTTAAAAAACTTCAAAATGATTATGGATTTGAGGTTAATGGTATTGTAGGTCCTTTGCTTTGGAGAAAAGTTGTCGAGTTGTCAAAAAGATAGTATAAATATTGGTTCTTGGGCAATACTATTATTAAGAGTTTTTGACTTTCAAGTAAGTTAGTGTTATAATAGTAGGCATTCGAGGAGGAAAATAGATATGAATACTATTGATTTACCGTCGAAGAAGAAACAAATATTGAGGTTTATTTCTTTGGTGGTAGTATCATCGATTATGATGATTAGTTGTTATGTGTATCATAGAAATGATACATATAAGAGTATCAAGGTGGTTGTAAATAAGAATGCTGCGGTTGAGTATGGAAGCGCAAACTATGATATTAATAAACTAATTAAAAAAGTCGAAGGGGAAATCGTATCTGTCAAGCAGGATATTGATACAAAACAAGTTGGAGAACAGGAAGTAGTTGTTGAAGTAAAGAAAGAAGATATTGTTAAAGATGTGTCCTTTTTAGTTAATGTAGTTGATACAACTGCTCCAGTAGTTAAAATAAAAGAAGAAAAGGTAACAATTACTGAAGGAGATGACTATGATCTTACTACTAATATTGAATCTGTAACTGATGAAGTTGATGGAGATATTGCTTATTCAAATGATGTTCAAGAAGAGAGTAATTTCTATTATAATTTCAGCTATGGTGCAGATATTGATGATGTTGGAAGTCATGAAGTAGTAGTAAATGCTGAAGATAAAAATGGTAATGTTACACAAACTAAATTTACTGTAGAGGTAAAAGCTAAGCCAGTATATACACCTAGTACTCCAGTATATTCTAATGCGCCTGCTAGCGCGGTAGGTGGAGACGTTGTCTCAATTGCTTATTCATTAGTAGGATCACCATACATTTCTGGCTCTAATGGACCATATGGATTTGATTGTAGTGGATTCGTACAATATGTCTATTCTAGAGTAGGAAAGAGTGTAAGTAGAAGTTCTTATACTCAAGCTTATGATGGTGTAGGAGTTAGTTATGCTAATGCTCAACCAGGTGATATCTTGAATTGGGGACATGGAGGAGCTGTTACTCATTCTGCATTGTATGTGGGTAATGGTTTAATGATTCATGCTACTAATCCATCTCAAGGTGTTGTCGTAAGTAGTGTATCTGGATGGCAAAATGGATCCATTGATAATTTAATGGGTGTTAGAAGAGTAAATTAAGAAAAGCTATTTATATAGCTTTTTTTGTATATATTTAAAGTAAATGGTTATGCTAGTAATAGGAGGTAATTATATGGAAATAACACAAAAAATATTACTAGCTGTAACAATTATAGGAGCAATTAATTGGGGACTAATAGGTATATTAGATATTAATTTGGTTGCTTTAATATTTGGTAATATGACTTTCTTTGCCAGAGTAATTTATACTTTAGTAGGAATTTGTGGTCTAATTAATATTGGTATTTTATTAGGACATATTGACTTTAAATTAGATTAAAGTCTTTTTTTTTGGCTTAAAATATGGTAAATTTGAAATAGGGGGCATTATATGAAACAGTATGTAGATTTTGCTTTAAGAAAGGCTAAAAAGCCAATTGATCGAGAAATGCTATATTTAAAAATTGCAGAATTAATAAAAGCAGAAGATGAGAGTTATATTGAACTTTCTAGTGATGACAAGAATAAAATAGATGAAATCATCGAAAAAGGGTTAAGAAACTATGAATATATTGAAACTAATAACGGTAAGATTTCTTCTATTATGAAAACTTCTTTTAGAACCGGAAGATTTTACGGTAATAGAAATGGAGAAGGATTTGTTATTACTAGGAGTTTTTTTGTTGATAAAGAAGGCAATCAATTAAGTACTGAAGATAAATATGGGATTGATAAGGCTAATTGTAATAGTGCTATTGATGGAGATTTAGTTCTTATAGATATTGGCAATAATGGGGTAAAACCTAAGGTTATTGAGATAATTGATAGAAACTTAGAAAATATTATGGGTGAAGTTATAAGACAAGGAAAAAGCTACTTTGTTAAGCCTATTGATAAGAAGAAGCAAGGACTAAATATATCTTTAAAAGGAGAAGCAATTGAAGGACAACGAGTTGCAGTTAAATTAGTAGAACAAACTAATGATAATTTTTATATCGGTGAAATAACAAGAGTATTTAATCATAAAGATGATCCTGATCAAGATATTCTTTGGGAAGCTTTTAAATGTGGTATAGATGATCAATTTAGTTCAAAATCTCTAGAACAAGTTGAACGTATTCCTACTAGTGTTTTAGATAGTGATAAAATAGGACGTGAAGACTTAACTAGTTGGAAAATATTTACTATTGATGGTGTTGACACTAAAGATATAGATGATGCCTTGAGCTGTAGAAAATTACCTAATGGAAATTATGAAGTTGGTGTACATATAGCTGATGTTAGTCACTATATACCAGAAAATTCTCCTTTAGATAAAGATGCTTATAAAAAGAGTAACAGTAATTATTTAGCTAATAAGGTAATACCTATGTTACCTCATGAATTATCTAATGGTATTTGTTCATTAAATCCATATGTGGAAAGACTTGCTATGAGTTGTATTATGGAACTTAATAAAGATGGAGAAGTAGTTAATTATCGTATTACTCCAACAGTAATTAAGTCTAATATGAAAATGACTTATGATGCTGTAAATGGTATTTTAAAAGATAATATTGTACCTGAAGAATATAAAGATTTTGAAGAAGAACTACGTACTTTAAATATAATAGCTTTATTACTTCGTAAGAATCGTATTCTTAATGGAGCAATTGAGTTTGATAAGCCAGAATTAAAACTAATCTTTAATGATAAGGGAAAAGTAATAGACTTTTCTAAAAGAATTCAATATGTAGGAGAAAATTTGATTGAAGAATTCATGATATTAGCTAATGAAACTGTTGATAAACATTTATCTAAAAGAGGATTCCCTTGTCTACATAGAGTTCATGATAAACCAAATGAAGAAAAACTATATGATTATTTGAAAATGTTAGATGCTATTGATTTACCTTTTTCATATGATGCCAAAAAATGTGCTGAATCAAAAGAAGTAATGCAAGAATTAGTAGAGCATATTAAAGATACAGGTAAATTAAACTCTATGTTATCAACAAGATTAATTCGCTGTATGTCTAGGGCTAAATATAGTCCGATTAATATTGGGCACGATGGTTTAGCTAAGAAATATTATTGTCATTTTACTTCGCCAATTAGAAGATATTCTGATCTAACTGTGCATCGTATTTTAAAAGATTCTGCACTTAAAGATAATGCTAAAGCTAAGAGAAGGGCAAAGAAATGGGAACAAAAATTACCTGATATTGGTATGCAAACATCTAGAATGGAAAAAATTGCTGATGATGCAGAGCAACAAGTTCTTTATATGAAATGTGCTGAGTTTATGAAAAAACAAATAGGTGAAGAATATAAAGGAACAGTTATTGGAATCTCTGATCGAGGTCTTCAAGTTCAATTAGATAATTTGGTAGAAGGAAAAGTAAGAATTAAAGATTTAAAAGATCACTATGCTTATAATCCACTTACTTATACTTTAGTATCACTAAATGGAGGAGAAAACTATTATTTAGGTGATAGACTATTAGTAAAAGTAAAATCTGCTTCTAAAGAAGATAAAACTATTGATTTTGAAATAAAAAGAAAATTAGAAGAAAATTTGATAGAAGATATTGATAAATCTAACCAATTAGTTAAGAAAATAGCTAAAAGTAAGTTAGAGAATAATTATCATAAGAAATAATTATTGAAAAAAAACATATAATGTGTTATAATATCTACTCATCGAGGAGGAATACTTATGGCATTTAAAAAACAAAATAATAGCCACAAAAATCTTGAAAATAAGAAATCAGTTAGAAGTATTACAGATGTTGTTTGTGATAGAATGGAATTGGATAGTAATAATGATGTATATCAAATAGTTAGTAAATTCCAACAAATGGAAAAATCTAAAAAAACTGAAAATAAATTTAAAGATAATGCTGTGGTAGATCTTAAAATTGCTGAACAATTAGAAAATGAGGATATGGTTATTATTAAGAATATTTATAGAATATTTTTAGAACCAATCGCTAATTTTATTAAAGAAAACAAGACAGATTTAGCAAATCTTAGATACAACGACATGATGGCTATATTGAAAGGTTTCTATGGTATTAATAATGTTAATGCAAAACAAGAAGATCCTGTTGCAAAAGTGAAAGGATTAGCATAAAAATATATTATTTGTATTTTATGTAGGGGGTTTATTATGTCTTATAAATATAATTCTAATCAATGTGGTAGCTGCTATTGGTTAAAAGATCCACATGATGATAATGTATTATTTAATGGTCCTGATTATATTAAAGGCCATTGTATAGAATTACGTAGATTATATTATCCTGATGACTCTATTTGTACATATTATCGTAGTAGAGATTATATTGGTAGTAGTTGCTATATAACTACGGTTGTTTGTGGAGTATTAGGTTTTGCAGATAACTGTGAAGTTATGGAAACTTTAAGAACATTTAGAAAAGATGTATTACAAAAAGATAAGAAATATGAGTCTGTTTTGTATGAATATGATACAGTAGGACCTGAAATTGCTTCTAAATTAGCAACTGAAGATCGCGGTGTTGTTGTAGGAATATTTAGTAGTTTCTTAAAACCAATTACTAATTTGATTAAAGCAGGACATCAAGATGAAGCAGTTGAGAAGTATGAACTTATGACTAATTCTTTAAAAGAGTATTATGCAATCGAATGTGATAATACAATTACTGAAGATTATGATTATACTGTTGGTGGTCATGGTGTCAAAAAATTAGTTAGAAATAATTTAGTTGAAAAGAACATTTAGTGTTCTTTTTTTCTTGGAATTTGGTTGCGAAAAATATCATAAAATGATATCATAATAATGAGTATGGGGTAAGAAAAGTGATATTAGCTTTTTTTATCTTAGAATACTAGATAAGGAGATGACGTGATGTTAATAACTATGTCTGATATATTAACTATATTAAGAAAAATAGTAGATATTTCTTTAGTATGGTTTATATTTTATTATATTTTGAAGAATATTAAGAATAATGTTAAATTATCATTGATTTTTAAAGGAGTAGCTTTTGTAATTATCTTGAAATTAATAAGTGATAAATTAGGCTTTGTAACTGTTGGATATTTACTTGATTATATTATTCAATGGGGACCAGTTGCTTTAATTATTATCTTTCAACCAGAAATACGTACTATTCTTGAACAATTAGGTAGAAGTCAATTATTGGGAAGACATAAAGTGCTTACTGTAGACGAAAGAGAGCATATGGTATATGAAATGATTAATGCTATTGATTATCTTCGTAAAGAAAGAATTGGTGCTTTAATTGTTATTGAAAGAGATATAAGTTTAGGTAATTATATTGATAAAGCTAAAAAATTATATGCTGATTTATCTAGTGATTTATTAATAGCTATATTTTATGAGGGTAATCCATTACATGATGGTGGTGTAATCATCCAAGGAGATAGAATTACTTGTGCAGGAGCTGTTTTCCCTACAAGTAGTAGTTCTAAGCTTAATAGACGTTTAGGAACTCGTCATAGAGCTGCATTAGGACTTGCAGAAGAGACTGATGCAATCTGTATTGTAGTTTCTGAAGAAACTGGAAGAGTTTCAATTGCATTAAAGGGAGAAATGTTATATAACTTAACTCTTGATGATGTAAGAATGATGTTAATTGATGAATTAAAACCAAAACAAGATGCGGATTACGAAGAAGGAACAGAAGAGGATGATATATATGAAGAAGATAGGTAAATTAATAATGAGACTATTTCGTCATATTGGATTATTCTTTGATAAATGGTTAATAACACCAATTACGAAATTGATTCTCAAATTGATGAATTTAGGAAAATCACTAGTAAAAAGTTTTGATAAAGTATCAGGTAGAAAATCTACACTACTTATAGTAAGTTTACTTTTAGCATTTGGTGTCTTCGTGGTAATAGATAGGGAATCTAATATTATGATAGATCAATATGCTGAAATATTATATAATCAGCCAGTAACTGCAGTTTATAATGAAGAGTTATATGTTGTAGAAGGATTACCAAAGACTGTAGATATTACTTTAATAGGTCAAAGAAGACATATTTTCTTGGCAAAACAATCACCTTCTAAAGGAGTATCAGTTGATTTAACAGGATTAAAACCAGGTAATCATAAAGTAACATTAAAGTATACTCAGAGATTGAGATCTTTAGATTATAAATTAGATCCATCTCAAGTAACAGTTACTATTTATGAGAAGGTAAGTGAAAATAGAAGTTTAACTTATGATGTATTACATCAAGAAAGCTTAGATAGTAAATTATATATTAGTAATGTTGAGATTGACCGTACTGATGTAATTATAAAGGGTGCTCAATACAAGCTTGATCAAGTAGCTACTGTAAAAGCTTTAGTTGATGTCAATAATATTCCTAGTCCAAAAGCAGGAGAAATAACTGTTAAGGATATTCCATTAGTAGCTTATGATAATGATGGTAAGATAGTAGATGTTGAAATTGTTCCTAAAACAGTTGCTGCTAATATTACTATTACATCTCCAAGTAAGGAAATACCAGTAAAAGTAGTTCCTAAAGGAGACTTAGCGTTTGGTAAATCTATTAAGTCAATGGATACTAGTCTATCTAAAGTTACTGTTTATGGTTCACAAGAAGCTATTGATAAGATTGAACAATTAGAAGTAGAAATTGATGTTAAAGGATTAGATAAGAATAAAGAATTTAATGTTACATTAAAGAAACCTAAAGGTATAACAGAACTTTCTACTAAGACTATGACTATTAAGGTTGTAATTGATAACTCATCAAGCAAAGAAATAGAAAATATTTCTATTCAGTCAGAAAACTTAGATAGTAATCTAAAAGTTCAAGCTTTATCAGATGATGATAGACAAGTTACTGTTGTAGTAAAAGGTAGTGCTGATGCAATTAAAGATGTTCAAGCTTCTGATATTACTGCATACATAGATCTTAAGAATTATGGTGTAGGAGAACATGAAGTAGAAGTAAAAGTAACAGGAACTGACTTAAGATTAGATTATTCATCAAAGACTAAGAAAGTAAAAGTTAGAATTTCAGAAAAGTGATCTTAGAGATCGCTTTTTTATTATGTTTGATTATTAAGTTAAACACTATAAAAAAAGAGAACATAGTTCTCTTTTATCTTTGTTTTGTATTTATTTTTCTGATTATTCTTTTCTTTAACTTCATAGTGTCTTCATAGAAATCACATAAATCAGGATAATAACTATCCATTTTGTTTTCAACAAAATTTTTAATATTCTTTTCATATTCTTCATAATTAATTGCGGGTCTTTTAGAAAGAAAATCAAAACTATTTATTTTTCTAATTACTTCACGAAACTTTCTTTCACCAAGATCTATCTCAAGATATGGCTTATATAGCAGATAGTTTGTCTCTTTTTGGTTAATATTAACAAGTACAAAAGAACTATCAAATTTAAAAACTCTATTACCACAATAAGCATCAAATCCATAAACATTTAGATCATGTGGGACTAAATTGATGGCATAGTTTGCTTCTTTATCTAATCCATCTTTAGGATTTCCTGCGTAACAATATAATCTGTCTGTTTCCAAATTAATTGCATTACATATGTCATTAAACATATTAACATAGTTTCTATAATTACTGCTTCCTCTAACTATACTGGTACCCAAACGGTAATTAATTTCTTTTTTGTCAGGAATCCCATTTTCTTCTAATATATGATTTATAGATAAAAATCCATTTTTAATCAAATAAGAAATCATATTTGCACATTCAAGCCCTGAAGAATAGCCTAACTGTCTTAATAATTTAGCTACTTCGTCTATAAATTTATCATAATATTCAAGAGCTTCTTTATATTTGATTTTTTCATCGAAAAATTTTTCTTTATGATATCTGCCAGCATCTTCATAACGCATGATTTCTTCTTGATCAAATAAATAGTATCTTTCATCCCATACTTTTGGTATCATAACATACCTCCTTGATAAGGATATATTATAGCATATAATGTGAAAGTAACAAAGAAATTGTAAAACCCCTTAAATAAATGGAGCAATCATTAGATTGCTTTTTTGTTCTAATAATGGTTTTTATTCATATATTTAATTAGAAAAGGAGCAGATTATGAAAAAAGTATTATTAGTAATTTTTTTATCTTGCTTATTTATAACTGGTTGTAATAAATATAATCAAAAGAATATTGTTAGTGATTTGAACAGTAAAATAAAGAATGGCTACAAACTAACTGGAGAGCTTACAGTTGTTAATAATGATGAAACATATAATTACCAAGTAGATGTAGCTTATAAGAAAGATGATTATTATAAAGTAAGTTTAAAGAATAATGTTAATAATCAGAAACAGATTATTTTAAAGAATAATGATGGAGTATATGTATTAACTCCAGCTCTTAATAAGAGTTTTCGCTTTCAAAGTGATTGGCCTTATAATAATTCTCAAATTTATTTGTTAGATATGCTTATTAATGATATTAAAAGGGATAAAAAGATTACTGTTAAAAAGAATAAAGACAATATTATTGTAGAAACAAAGGTTAAGTATCCTAATAATACTAATTTAAATAAGCAAAAGATTGTATTTAATAAAAATTTAAAGCTTAAAGAAGTAAGTGTTTATGATAAGAATGGTGTAGAAATAATGAATATAGTCTTTGATAAAGTAAAGTATTCACCAAAGTTATCTAAGGAAGACTTTACTATTGATTCAGTAATTACTAATAAAGAAGAAACCACTTCTAAGACTAGTAGTTTGGAAGATGTTATTTATCCATTATTCTTACCTGCAGGTACTAAGTTAACTAAAGAAGAGAGAATAAAAAAGCAAAATGGTGAAAGAGTTATTATGAATTATGATGGTGAAAAATCCTTTCTGTTAGTTGAAGAAACAGCTGAAGCATTTAATGAATTTACAGTTATTCCAACTAGTGGGGAGCCATATCAATTAATGGATACGTTAGGTATTGTTAATAGTAACTCATTATCTTGGACTAGCGAAGGAATTGATTATTATTTAGTTAGTGATGTTATGGATAGAGAAGAAATGATTGAAATAGCTCAATCTATTAATGGTACTATTTCTGTTAAATGATGGACTTGATTAGTTTTTATGTGGTATAATCACTTTAGGTGATTTGAAATGGCAAACAGAAAGACAAGAAGAAAAGAACAAAAGAAGAATAGTAAAAAGAAGGTAGAAGAGTTAGAAGTAAAGACTAAAACTGATATGTTGAATAAGTTAATTATAGCTTTAATAGTAATTTGTATTTTAAGTATGTTCTATTTATTAACTCTATATATTACTAATAAGCATAGTGATAAAAATAATGATACAGAAGAAGCTGAAAGTACTGAGACAAGTATAAATTACGAAAAAATCTTAGTTGGTAATACTTTTACGATGAGTGATACTGATTATATAGTTGTTTTCTATGATACAAGTAATAGTGATATTTCTAGTGTCTATAGTAATTTAATATCTACATATAAAGAAAAAGAAGAACATTTACCAATCTATTATGTAGATATGAATAATACTCTTAATAAGAAGTTTGCAACTACTGAAGAATCTAATAAGAATCCTACTAAAGCTTCTGAACTAGCAATTAATGGACCAACTTTAGTTAGAATAACTAATAGTGAACTAGTTGAATACGTTGAAGGGGAAGAAGCTATTACTGGTTATTTGAGTTAAAAGACTTTTAAAGTCTTTTTCTTTGTGATATGATTATTCTAGTGCTTAGGAGGCTTGTTCTATGAAAAAAAAGAAGAGCAAAACTAATAAGTTTAAAAGTAAATTATTACAATATAAGAAGGATGATTGTAATACTTTTTCTTTATTTGAAGTACTTATTATTATTTTGATATCAATATTATTTGGAATAATTATTGGTTATATTATTACATGTAGTAAAAACCCATTATATAGTAATGATAAAAATTTAATTGAAATTGCTAATGTTTATAGTAATTTAACTACTGAATATTATGATAAAGTGGATAAAAATAAATTAAGTGATGGAGCTATTAAAGGAATGATAGAGTCTGTTGAAGATCCTTTTACTAATTATATGGAAGCTGAAATTGCGAAAGAGTTTAATGAAACAGTTAAAGGATCATTTGTTGGAGTAGGAATTACTGTCATGTATGAAGATGGTTATTATCGCATAATTAATATTATGGATGATACTCCTGCTAGTAAGAGTGATTTAAAAGTTGATGACTTACTTATTAAAGTGAATGATAAAGACTTAAAAGATAATAGTGAAGTTTTTAAAAGTATTAGTAAAGGTAAAGTTAATTCAAAAGTGAAACTTACAATTAAAAGAAATGATGAAGAAAAAGATATTGTTTTGAAAAGAGCTGAAATTGAAATTCAATCTGTACATAATCGTGTTTTTGATTATGAAGGATTGACTATTGGTTATGTAAAAATAGATACTTTTTCAGATAATTCATACAAACAGTTTAAGAAGGCAATAGAAAGATTTACTAAGAGAAAAGTAGATAGAGTAATTATTGATGTTCGTGACAATCCTGGTGGTCAATTAGAACAGACTAGGGAGATATTAAGTATGTTTTTCTCAAAAAAGACAGTATTGTATCAAATACAGGCAAAGGAGAAAACAAAAAAAGTCTATTCAATGAATAATAGCACACAAAAATATCCTGTAGCAGTCTTAATAAATGAGGGTAGTGCATCAGCAGCTGAGATATTGGCTTCTTGCTTTAAAGAAAACTATAAAGATGCAGTTATAGTTGGAACTAATTCTTATGGAAAAGGAACTATTCAAAAAGCACAGTCATTAAATAGTGGTAATAGTATTAAATATACTACTGATAAATGGCTAACTGCTAAAGGTAAGTGGCTTGATAAAAAAGGAGTAAAGCCTACTATTGTTATTGAACAGAGTACGGAGTACTATGAGAATTCTAATTATGAAAATGATAGTCAATTACAGGAAGCATTAAGGCAATTAAAAGAGTCTAATTAGACTCTTTTTTTATACAATTAATTACTAATTGATAATTCTTTTTATCAGGACTACAAGTAGTAAGAATTAACTGATTATTAGTTTCTTTGTTTATATTAATGTAACCTGTCTTCTTTTCTTCCCAAATATCTTTTACATAATAGAAGTATTCTTTATTATTATAAACTAGTTTTATACTATCGTTTATTTTTAAATTATCTAATTCTTCAAAATAAGCTATTCTTCCTTCACCTGAATGAGCTGCTAGGATTAAAAGCTCTGGAAACTTTGAACCCTGTAGAATAGTTACATGCTCTTCAATATTATTTTTAGAACTATCTATATCATATAAATCTTCTTTTAGATTTATTTTGTTGATGATTAAAGTACCAATAGGTTTTTCTTTAAAATAATCAATTTCAAAACTTGGATAAATACTATCTTTAGCTGATATCCTTAGAATAGACATAGGTAATAGTAATAATAATTGAAAAGCTAATAATAAATATATTCTCTTTATCATAGTATAATCAATAGTATTTCTATTATTAATATAAATGGATTATTACTAGTATGAGTATTAGGTACTGGTATTCTTATAATACTTGCTTTAGATATTTTTTCTTCAGTAGTTATATGAGTATCTGGTACTGGTATTCTTAAATCTTTTAAGTCTATTTTTAAAGGATCTTGATCAGTTACCTCAATTGTAAATGGTTCTATTTTAGAATAACCTTCAGTAGAATTAACTTGACTGATAGTATATTTCCCGTAAGGCAAAGTAATTTCAGCCAGACCATCTTCATTAGTAATTATTGTTTTTATTATTTCATTGTTACTATCTATAATACTAAAGCCAATATCTTTTTCTTGCATAAAAGTATTGTCTTCACCATATTTTTTCTCAATAATAACTTTCTTTTCTATCACTTTATTAGTTAATACTAGTTGTGTGGTAGGTTTTTCTGGGGTAATATTTACTTCATATTTGTTAGTATCAAGAGTATATCCAGTACCAGGATTATCCTCGATTAAGTAATATTTACCAAAATCAAGGTTATTTATAAGAGCTTGATTATTTTTTATTGTAATAGTATCTATTAACTTATTATAGCTATCATATAATTTATAAGTAGCTCCATCTAAACTAGCTTCTCCGGCAGGAGTAGTTGATTTGGTATCTTGATCAATCTTAGATATTTCAAGTTTAGTAGATATTGCTTTAACTTTTACAGAAGCTCTTAAATCACTTAAATTACCCTGATCAACTAAGTTTTGACTACCATTTGCTTGATAAAAGATAATTGGCTTATTGTAATAATTATCTTGTTTAGTAAAAGTATAATTATATTCACCAGCTTTGATATTATTTAGAGTAATTTTATTATCATTAGTAGTTATTTCATTAGATTTAAAATTATCAATCACTTTGTTTTTATCTTCAATAACCAGTTTTTTTCCAGCAACTACTGTATATGTTTGATTATTAAATGATGGCAATACTTCATATTGTTTTATTAAATCGTTTATTTCTTGCATTTCACTTTGATAAGGATTAATTCTATTACCGTTTAATCCATCAGTAAAATAATAATCACCAGAAGTATCTGCAGTCTGCCAAATCATCATTTGAGTAATAGCATACCATTTCATTGTATAATGTGTTTTATAACCAAGTCCAAAATGAGCTATTTTAGAAATTCTATCTATTTGAGCTTTAGATAGATTTCTGGGATTAACTGTAGGAGTATATGTTTTACTTTCATCAAAGAAAGTGAAAGGTTCTAGGCAATAAGCTATAGCATTGTCACCAGATTTTCTAAAAACACGTGCTTGTTGGTAATAAATTGTGTTAGTAGAATACTGGTACTTATTCATATAAATATTAGCAATATATTCAGATTCATAGAAACTTTCTGCCTGAACATTGGTAACAAAGATACTATTTAAAACTATACTAAAGAATAATATTAAGAAAAATTTATATTTATTTATAATATCCCTCCTTTTTTCTTAATGTTTTAGAGACTATCACGAATAATTATTTAGAGCAAATCTCTAATTATAAGAATTATAATTAAATAGCTATTGATTTTTGAAAATTACTTAGGTGAAATTTAAAAATTTAAACTAATTACATATCTAGAAAAAAAACTTCATAAGTTGTGGTATAATATGAAAGAGGTGATATTATGGATGATATAGAAATTTCAAAAAATAGTAAAAAAGATAATATTATCGAGATAGCTAAAGAAATAGGTATTAATCAAAAAGATTTAATATTATATGGTGATTATAAAGCTAAACTTAAAGTTAATTTAAATAACCCTAAAGGGAAACTTATCCTAGTAACAGCAATTAGTCCAACTCCTTTTGGAGAAGGAAAAACTACTGTTAGTATTGGACTTAGTGATGCTTTGCATAAGTTAGATAAGAAGGTAATTACAGCTCTAAGAGAGCCTTCAATGGGACCAGTATTTGGTATGAAAGGTGGAGCTACTGGTGGAGGCTATAGTCAAGTAGTACCTATGGAGGATATAAATCTTCATTTTACTGGCGATTTTCATGCAATTACTTCAGCTAATAATTTGATTTGTGCTGCTATTGATAATCATATTTATTTTGGTAATAGCTTAGATATTCAAAAAGTTACCTTTAATAGATGCTTAGATGTTAACGATCGCGCTTTAAGAAGTGTTGACTTAGGTACTAGAACTGATTCTTTTGCGATTACTTCGGCTAGTGAAATCATGGCTTTGTTTTGTTTAGCTACATCACTTGATGACTTAAGAGAAAGATTAGGAAATATAATAGTTGGAATTAATGGTAAAGGTGAATATGTTTATGTTAGAGACTTAAATATTGAAGGATCTTTGGTAGCATTACTTAAAGATGCTATTTATCCAAACTTAGTTCAGACATTAGAACATACACCAGTCTTAATTCATGGAGGTCCTTTTGCTAATATAGCTCATGGTTGCAGTAGTATAATAGCTACTAAAACAGCTTTATCTTTAGCAGATTATGTAGTAACAGAAGCAGGCTTCGGAGCTGATTTAGGAGCTGAAAAGTTCTTTAATATAAAATGTCGAGTTGGTAATTTACAACCAAATGCAGTTGTATTAGTCGCAACTGTTAAAGCTTTAAAATATCATGGTGGAGTTTCTAAAGATGAAATATTTGAAGAAAATAATGTAGCTTTAGAAAAGGGATTTGCTAACTTAGATAAGCATTATAATAATCTAAAGAAGTTTGGGGTAAATGTAGTGGTTTGTTTAAATAAATATAATACAGATACTTCTGAAGAAATAGATTTAGTAAAGAAACACTGTGAGTCTAAAGGATATAAGTTTGCTATTAGTACTGCTTATAGTGATGGTGGAGAAGGAGCTATAGATTTAGCTAATGTAGTTTTAGATATGCCAGATAATAAATTTGATTATTTATATGATACTGATTTAAGTATTGTTGAAAAAATAAATATCATTTGTAAAGAAATATATGGAGCAAGTAAAATTAATATAAGTGATGATATAAATGATAAAATTGCAACTATAGAAAAAAACAAAATGGATAAACTTCCAATTTGTGTTGCCAAAACCCAATATTCGTTCTCTGATGATGCTAAAAAAGTAGGGGTTCCTACTAACTTTGAAGTAACTGTTAAGGATGTTAGGTTATATGGTGGAGCTAAATTTATTACAGTGTTACTTGGTAATATAATGGTAATGCCAGGATTATCACGTAAGCCTAATTGTGAGCTTATCGATGTAGTAGATGGAGAAATTATAAATTTAAGTTAAAAAAAGAAACTATTCATTAGTTTCTTTTTCTGTCGTTGCTTTTTCTTTACAAGTTTTAGTTGCTGTGTCATATTCCTTAGTTAAATCTTGACATACACATTTTCCATCCTTTTCAGGTGCATCACTAGGGCAACTTTCAGTAGTTTTAGTTTTAATAGTTGGTCCATTTGGATCAATTTTTATTGTTCCTTGATATTTAGTACCTTTATAAATAATATAATAATCATATGTACCAACAGTGGCATTATCTACTTTTGATAGATCTAAAGTCAAATTATTATATACTTCGTTAGTAATAGTCTCATTGATATAAGACCTAGGATTAGTAGATAAAGCTTCACCTGCTTTTAAAGTTATTGTTTTTAATGTAAAAGTCATATTAGGTAATTCTTTTTCTTTAACAGTTACTTTTCCAATATACTTTTTCTTTTTATAAGTAATTGTATATTGATAATCACCTGCTTGATTAATATTTACTAAAGAAGTATCTAATTTTAATGCTCTTATTACTTTTTCATCTACTTTATCAACATCATCTAAGTAATCTTTAACATTAACACTAAGTGGATTGTTTATTTCAATAGTAATATCTTTAACTTTAATTTCATTAGTTTTGGCTTGAGCTTCTGGTATTTTTCTAGTAGTAACCTCTAGAGCATATTCCGTGTGAATAATTGGCTTAATTTGCTTTTGCATAACTAAACCACTACCTATGAAAAATATACCCCAAGTAGCCACAACAATAGCAAAAATAATTTTTTCTTTGTTATTAAATTTCATAGCCGTTACTCCTACCTTATTAACATTATAATATATATTTTTTTTAGAAACAAGGAAATAATGATTTTTATTGAAAAATAAGTGTATATAGTATAAAATATGTGAAAAAGGAGGCTCTTTATGATTTTTGGATGGTTTACTCTTTTGGTTATTTTATTAATGTTTGAGTTAGTAAAAGACAAATTAATAACTATTTGGTATGTAATTGGAGCGATGGCTGCATTAATCTCAACTGTATATACTAGTTCAATAATTATTCAGCTAATAGTATTTATAATAGTTAGTTTAATTGCTAAAGTAATAATAGAAAAACAAGCAGCTAATTTAAAAAATAAAAAGATGGAATTAAAGAATAAGACTAATGCTAAGAAGAAAGCAATTAAAAAGAATAATAAAAAGACAAAAAAAAAGAAGAGAAAAACCTCTTCTAAATAAGCATAATAATGTTTATTATTAAAAATATAGGAATAAGAATTCGAAATGAATTCTTTTTTGTTTTATGATGAAATATAGGCATAGCTATTAAAGTACCAAAGGATCCTCCTAATAGGGATAATCCAAAAAAAGTATATTCACTAATTCTCCAATGATTATTAATTGCTTTATATTTGTCTAAACCCATTAATATAAATGATAGGATATTAATAATTACTAAATATACTATTTTAATTGTCATAGCTTGCTCCTTGATAGGTATCTCGTCTTACCATTTCTTTATCAATATCATTTAGGACACAGAATTTTTTAATTAACCAAGTTGGTTCAATTAATTCTTTAGGATCTGGATCTCCTGTAATTCTATGGATTACTATTTCTGGTCTTAATAATTCTAATTGATTAACTATTATATCAACATATTCTTCTTTGGTTAGAACAGGAAAGTGTTCTTTTTCATATAATTCAGCTAATGGAGTATCTTTTATGATACTTAGCATATGTATTTTTATACCCTGTATATCTAGATTATTTAGATATTTAACAGTATTTAGCATATCTTCTTTTGTCTCATAGGGTAAGCCATTAATAATATGGACTACAACATTAATATTTTTACTTCTTAATCTTTTAACCATCTTTTCAAAGCAGTCTAAGCTGTGACATCTATTAATTAATTTAGAGGTCTTTTCGTTAACTGTCTGAAGACCTAATTCAATAGTTAAATAAGTTCTTTTATTTAAATCTTCTAAATAATCTAAACATTCATCAGTAATAGAATCAGGTCTAGTCGCAATATTAATTCCTATCACGTTATCAAATTTTAAGACAGGTTCATATATTTCTTTTAATTTTTCTACTGGTGCATAAGTATTAGTACGAGCTTGGAAATAGGCAATATATTTACCATCTTTCCATTTATGATGCATCATTTCCTTAATAGTTTTAAATTGCTTTTCTATTGAGTCTTTGACATCACCAGCAAATTCACCACTACCGCTTTTAGAACAATAAATGCAACCTCCATATCCTACAGTACCATCTATATTTGGACAAGAAAAACCAGCATTTAAACTTACTTTAAATACTTTAGTATTAAATTTAGTTTTATAGAAATAATCTAATGTATGATATCTTTTGTTTGTATTAGAATATTTAAACTTATTCATATAATCACCTGAAACGTTTTAATAATAACATAAACTATAGTTTTGTGCAATTTTGTGATAAAATGATAGTAGGTGATACTATGAAAAAGCAGAAGATAAAAAGTATCAAATTAAGAGATCCATACTTGGGAATTACAAAAGTTATTGGAGGAATACTTTGCATTTTATTAGGACTTTTGATTTTTTATCTAAAGCAAGTTAGTGATTTAACTAAACTTGATTATAGTAGAGAAGCTAGTAAGAACATCTTGTTTACTTTTCATAAAGATGATGTTTTAAAGATAGGTAAAAGTAAGACTTTAAATGCTGCTTTTGAAAGTGTCTATTTTAAAGAAAAATATCTTACTAACTATAGTAAAATTGATTATGTTAATCATAAGAATTTAATTAAGAATATTAATAAATTACTTAAAATTGGTTATAGTAACAACGAAATAAATATTATTCTAAGTCATGGTAATGATAGTAGTGTTACTAATTTTACTAAAAGAGAGAAAGTTAGATATTTGGAAGAGTTTTATACGATTGATTATGCTAAACTAGATAATTATGATCGCTATGTTAAATATGAAGAAGAAACTGCAGAAGATGAAGAATTAGTTGTTTTATATGTTAATTTGGATATGGATAAAGAAGATTATAAGGACGCTACTTTAGTAACTAAGTTTTCTGAAGATATGGTGGTTAATAAACATCGTTATTTGGATAAGAAGTTTGTTCCTGATAATCTAGTAAATATTAGTACTAAATATGCTTCAGATAGTGATTTAAAGTGTAGTAAAGTAGCTTTAGATGCTTTTATAGAAATGAGTAAAGATTGCGAAGCAGCTGGACTTGGAATAGTTATTAATTCTGCTTATCGTAGTTATCAAGATCAAGTTGATATTGAGGACTTGTATCGTAAATATTATGGCCAAGCATATGTTGATAAGTTCGTTGCTAAGCCAGGTTATTCGGAGCATCAGACAGGCCTTGCTTTTGATATTGGAAGCCGTACAACAAATGTGTTTGCTAATTCAAAAGAATATAAATGGATGTTAGATAATGCTTATAAATATGGATTTACTTTAAGATTTACTAAAAGTTACGAAGATATAACAGGTTTTAGAAGTGAACCATGGCACTACAGATATGTTGGTAAAAAAATAGCAAAAATACTTTATGATGAAGATATGACTCTAGAAGAATACTTTGTAAAATATTTAGATAAATAAATGTAAGAAAAGACAATATTTGTCTTTTTTTTGTTGGCTATTTTTTTTAATTATGTTATGATAATATCAGAATAATAAGAAGGTGTTTGGTATGTATCCACTTGGAAAACAATTTGAAGTAGATTATACAAAGGCTGTTAGTGATAAAAAAGCGGTAGTACAAGGGCCTAATTATAGAATTTCTGTAATTACGGAGAGAATTATCAGACTTGAGTTTTCACCTAATGGTCAATTTAATGATAAACCAACGCAATTAATTAAAAGGCGTAATGTTGGAATACCAGATTTTTTTGTGCGTCAGGATGCTAATATTATGGAAGTTACTACCAAATATTTTTCTATGACATATATCAAAGGACAACCATTTGAAGCTAATGGTGTTGATAAAATGAAGAATTTGAAGATTACTCTTTTATCAAAAGATAGAGATAGAAATAAAGATTGGTATGTAGGACATGCTGAAGCTAAAAATATGTTAGGTAATATGGTAGGAGTAGATGTTAATATTCCTAAAAATCTACAAAAAGGTCTATATTCTCTAGATGGTTTTTGTTCTATAGATGATAGTTTAGGTAAAATAATAGAAAAAGATGGAACATTATCAGATCCTATCCCTAATCATACTGATATTTATGTTCTTATGTATGATAGAGATTTTAAACAAGTATTATTTGATTATTTTAAGATGACTGGAGCTCCTCCATTGATTCCTAGGTATGCACTAGGTAACTGGTGGAGTAGAAATATTGATTATGATGATCGTAAAATAGTTGATTTAATTAGAAAATTCGAAAGAAAAAAGATACCTATTTCTGTTATGTTATTTGATCATGATTGGCATATTAGAAATACTGAAACAGCTAAAGATTTAAAGACTGGATTTACTTTTAATAAAGAATTAATTAAAGATCCAGCTATAATGATTAATGAATTCCATAAGCGTGGTATCAGAGTAGGATTGTGTGTTAATCCAACCGCAGGTATTTATCCTCATGAAGAACATTATCCTCAAGCGATTGAATATCTAGGATTACAAGCTCCTACAATTATTGAGTTTGATCCATTAAATCCAAAATTACTAGATGTTTTGTTTAAAATGTTTTTACATCCATTAGAATCTTTAGGAGTAGACTTCTTTTGGAATGATTCTAATGGTGGGATGGATGTTAATAAATTATGGGCTTTAAATCACTATATGTATATAGATTCTGGACGTAATAATGAAAAAAGACCATTATTATTAGCTCGTGGTAGTGTATATGCTCCACATCGTTATCCCGTTTCATATGGTGGTTCTAGTGAAATTAGTTGGAAAAACTTAAAACAATTACCATTTATGTATTTGAATGCTTCTAATATTGGAGTTAGTTGGTGGAGCCATGATGTAGGTGGTAATCACGGTGGTATTGAAGATGGAGAATTGTATTTAAGATATGTTCAGCTTAGTACTTTTGGACCTATTTTGAGATTCCATGGAGCTCGTGGAAGATATTATAAAAAAGAACCATGGTTATGGGATGCTAAAACTGAAAATATCGCAGCTGATTATTTGCGATTACGTCATAGGTTAATCCCATACTTATATACTGAAGCATATAATTATACTAAGAGTGGGACACCACTTATTCAACCATTCTATTATAACTATATGTGGGTATATGATGATGAATTATATAAAAATCAATATTACTTGGGATCACAATTATTAGTTTGTCCAATTTTGGAACCAAAAGATCCTGTTATGAACAGAAGTATCCATAGATTCTTTGTTCCTGAAGGGACATGGTATGACTTTGTTACTGGTAAAAAATTCCCAGGTAATAAGAAATATGTATCATTCTTTAAAGAAGATGATTATCCAGTATTTGCTCATTCTGGTTCAATAATTCCTTTCTCTAATAGAAGTGATTATAATAATATAGGACTTCCTACAGATTTAGAGATTCAAATATTCCCAGGAGCAAGTAATACATATACTTTATATGAAGATGATGGTATTTCATCTTTGTATAGAGAAGGATATTATTTAAAAACTTCTATTGACTATAACTATTTAAGAAATAACTATACAGTAATTATTCGTTCAATAGATGGTAAAAGTGGTATAGTACCAGAAAAAAGAAATTATAAGATGGTATTTAGAAATACTAAACAAGCTGATAGTGTTACAATTTACTATAATTCTGAAAAACTAACTAGTGAGAATTATATAGATGGAAATGACTTTATTGTTGAAGTTAAGAATGTTCCTACTATAGGACAATTAACTATTAACTGTAAGGGAAAAGATATTGAAATAGATGCAGTTCGTCTTATTAATGATGATTTAGATAGTATCTTAATGGACTTAAAGATTAATACTTACTTAAAGGAAGAAATTGCTGAGATAATCTTTGGTGAACTTCCTATTAGTAAGAAAAGAATTGAAATACGTAAGTTAAAGAATAAAGGGTTATCTAAAGAATATATGAATTTATTCTTAAAACTATTAGACTATATTAATGAATTTTAGGAGTTTGGTATGGAAAAAGATATTGCAGAAAAAAGATTAGGAGTATTATTGGATGCTACTCTTCTACGTTATTGTGAGACTATTAATTTAGTAAATATTACTTCAGTTTGTGATGCAATGTTTAATCATTTAGTAGAAGGAGATTTAGACAGAGAATTTTTAAGCCCTGAATTAGCTAAAGTAAATATCGAGGCAAGAAAAAAAGCTTTTGATATAGCTAGAAAATATTCATACTTATGTTTTTATGAAGGAAATGTAGATTATTGGGAAGATTCAGTAGATGGTTATAATCCGGGATTATTCCCAGAATTAATTGCAAAGCAAATTTTAGATAATTATAATTTTCTAGTTGAATTAGCTTATGAAAAAGGAGAAGAAGCAGTTGCTGAATTAATTAATATGAAGCAAAGGGATTTAGTAGAGAGTTCGATAGTTGATTATGCTAGAGGGACTTTTGCTAATGATCAAGCATTAAAAGCAGTTTTAGCTGATAATGCTAAAGAAGATTGTTCTACTAAAGTTAAAGCTATTTTATATAAATATCCTAAAGGGGTATTATATAATGAATTTGATGTAGAGGATACAAAAGACTTTATAGTTATTCCTAAAGCTGAGTTATTAATAAAAATAGCTGAATATGCTTTAGATGATAATATAGCTAATATGAATAATTTAACAGAAATAGCTAATTATTTAGGAGAAGATGTTTTTCAAAGTGTTATTAGAGATATTCATTTAGCTAGTATAGAAAAAGGTAATTATAAATAAAAACTCTTGGAATATTATAATTTTATGTTATAATAACACTATGTTTGTGATGAACAAGAAGTAGTAATAAAATGTTTATTTTAAGAGAGTCTATGTTTGGTGGAAATAGATAATATAGTTTTATGAACTTGTCTTGGGAACAAATTGGGTAATTCCGTTATCGATTAGAGAGTATAATTTAAGGTGGTACCACGACAATTCGTCCTTATGGATGAGTTGTCTTTTTTTAGGAGGATTTATGGAAGAAATAATACTATTTTTAATTAGTTATATCCTAGTATTTTTAATGTATCAATTATTTATTGTGAGTAGAGCTAAGAAGAGTAAAAATAAGAAGGAGCCATTAGAAGTTTTATATTTAAAGAAATTGTATAAGAACTTAGATTTTAAAAAAATACCATATAATCAATTACTGCAGTTAATAGCTTTAATATCTTCTTTTGATATTAGTTTAATTGTAAGTATAGTAGTTAATATAAATAATTTTATATTGGAGATTATTGTAGGATTTATAGGAATAATATTATTAATTTTAGTAAGTTACCACTTAATATATTTATTTTATAAAAAGAAAGGAATGATTAAGAATGATTAATTATGCAGAAATAGAGAAAAAATGGAGAAAATACTGGGAAGAAAATAATACTTTTAGTGTAGACTTATGGGACTTTTCTAAACCAAAGTTTTATGCACTTGATATGTTTCCTTATCCATCTGGAGTAGGATTACATGCTGGACATCCTGAAGGATATACAGCGACTGATATTGTATCTAGAATGAAAAAAATGCAAGGATATAATGTTCTTCATCCAATGGGTTTTGATTCTTTTGGTCTTCCTGCTGAACAATATGCAATTAATACTGGTAATCATCCAGCTATATTTACTGAAAAGAATATTAATACTTTCAGAGAACAATTAAAGTGTTTAGGTTTTACTTATGATTGGGATAAAGAAGTGGCTACTTCTGATCCAAAGTATTATAAATGGACTCAATGGATATTTAAACAATTATATGAGGATGGATTAGCTAAAGAAGTAGAAATGCCTGTTAACTGGTGTGAAGAATTAGGAACAGTTTTAGCCAATGATGAAGTAATTGATGGTAAGAGTGAACGCGGAGGATATCCTGTTGTTAGAAAGATGATGAAGCAATGGGTTATTGATATACCAAAGTATGCAGAAAGATTAATTGAAGGTTTAGATGAAATAGATTGGCCTGAATCTACAAAAGAAATGCAAAAGAATTGGATTGGTAAATCAGTAGGAGCGCTAGTAGATTTTAAGATAAAGGGAAAGAGGAAAAAGTTTACTGTCTTTACTACTAGATGTGATACATTATTTGGAGCTACATACTGTGTATTATCACCAGAACACCCATTAGTAGATGAAATAACTACTGCTGATAAGAAGAAGGCTGTAGAAGCTTATAAGAAAGAAGCTGCTTCAAAGAGTGATTTAGAAAGAACAGAGCTTAACAAAGATAAAACAGGAGTATTTACTGGAGCTTATGCAATTAATCCGGTTAATAATAAAGAAATACCTATTTGGATATCTGATTATGTATTAATAGGTTATGGTACAGGAGCTATTATGGCAGTACCTGCTCATGATGAAAGAGACTATGAATTTGCTAAAAAGTTTGATTTAGAAATAATTCAAGTTCTAGAAGGTGGAGATATTTCTAAAGAAGCTTATGTAGAAGATGGGTTACATATTAATTCAGAATTCTTAGATGGTTTAAATAAAGAAGATGCTATAAATAAAATGTTAGAATTCTTAGAAAAGAACAAATGCGGAGAAAAGCATGTTAATTATAGGCTAAGAGACTGGATATTTGCACGTCAAAGATATTGGGGAGAACCAATTCCAGTAGTACACTATGAAGATGGTACAAGTGAAGCATTAAAGGATGAAGAACTTCCTCTAGTACTTCCAGAATTAGAAGACTATTCACCATCAAAAGATGGATCTAGCCCACTTAATAAAGCAACTGATTGGGTAAATATAGAATATAATGGTAAGAAAGCTAAGAGAGAAACTTCTACAATGCCTGGTTCTGCAGGATCATCTTGGTATTTCTTAAGATACATTGATCCTCATAATGATAAAGAATTTGCTAATAAAGAACTATTAGAACACTGGTTACCAGTAGATTTATATGTAGGAGGACCAGAACATACAGTAGGACATTTATTATATGCTAGAATGTGGAACAATTACTTATATGATAAGGGATTAGTTCCAGTTAAAGAACCATTCCAAAAATTAGTGCATCAAGGTATGATATTAGGATCTAATGGTATAAAGATGGGTAAAAGATATCCAGAATATTCAGTTAATCCAATGGACATTGTCGAAAAATATGGTGCAGATACATTAAGACTTTATGAAATGTTTATGGGGCCATTAGAAGCAGATAAACCTTGGAGTGATACGACTGTTGAAGCTAGTAGAAAGTTCTTAGATAGAGTATGGAGAGTACTTGTAGAAGAATCTAAAGTTGTAGAAGAAAATGATAAATCTTTAGAAAAAGTTTATCATCAAACAGTAAAGAAAGTTACATATGACTAGAGAATATGCTGAAGGATTTACTAAATTACTTAATCCTATAGCTCCATTTATAACTGAAGAAATCTGGGAAAAATTAGGTCATGATAAGACAATTGCTAATGAAGAATGGCCAACTTATGATGATGAAAAGTTAGTTGATGTTATTAAAGAAATAGCTGTTCAAGTAAATGGTAAAGTAAGAGCTACTATTCAAATATCAGTAGAAGATGATGAACAAACTATTAAAGAGGCAGCTATGGAATGTGAAAATGTCCAAAAGCATATTGCTGACAAAGAAATTGTTAAAGTAATAGTTATTAAAGGAAAGATAGTAAATATCGTAGTTAAATAAGACCTTATAAAGGCCTTTTTTTTGACAAAATAGAGTTTTTATGATATAATATGGCCAATTTTAAGGGGGTTGTATGCATATGGCAAAACATGGATATGTGTACATTGGAGGACAACCATTTACATATGA
>CADBCT010000008.1 GCA_902793315.1 uncultured Erysipelotrichaceae bacterium | reverse complement strand
AGATAAAGAAAGAATTGAATCATTTATGTATGCTTGTATTCAAACTGTTGGTATATATAGTGAAGAAAGAGTGCAAGAACGAAGACAGGAAAAAGATAAAAAATACAATTTATATAAAAGAAACTAGATTATGAAAACTAGTTTCTTTTAAATTTTTATTGAAAGAGTTGAAAGAATATGTTAAATAATTCACTAAGAAAGGGATGATATATGACTGATACATTTTTAAAGGTACAAGCTGAGTTTGTTGGAGAAGCAATAAGAACCAATCAGGCACAAGCAAAGAGGTTAATACTACAGAAATATAGAAAAAGATAAAAATGCTTATACAAAAGTTGAAATAATATGATATAATTTTTTTAGATGGATGTTTTATATATCATCCTCATGAGAAAAAAGTTGTGTAATTACTCAACTATTGCTCCATATTAAAATCAAGCTTATCGAAAGATAAGTTTTTTATTTTTTATACGAAGAAAACATTTCTTCTTGTTTTTGCTCATACCAGGCAACAAATCTTTCATAACTATCTACATCATTACCAAATTCTTTTCTTTTAAAACGAGCTAGTTGATGTAAGTCAGTTATATCTTCCTCACGAGTTGGAGGTTCTAAAGAATAATTATTGATAATATAATTAATACTTTCACGTAATTTATTAATCATATCATCTAAATTATCACTTTCAATCTTCCAGAAGCGTCTCTTGCTTTCTTTTACAGGATTTTCTGCTTCAAAAAAATTAGCTTCTTTGAATAGTTTATCAAAGTATATTGATACTTCTTCATTAACTGGAGTACATTCAATTGAAAAAGAATACTTATTTTCAGAATAGTTAAATCTAAGCTTTAAAGCACTTTCCTTATCAACAAGGAAATCCGATAATTTTAATAACAAAGAAATTAATTCTGCTTCCTTCAAACTAGTATCATTATTTAAAGCACTTGATAATGTATCAAGGTTTTTACCAGATTTTTCTATAGATTCAGTTTCAAATCCAATTCCAATATTTGTAATATACCAGTCTTCTCCACTTATAGGATTACCACCATCAGGTGAAATAAAGATTTGGGATTCTTCAAGATTTATACATGCAGCAAGTAACTTAATTACTTTATCATTTGAACCGGTGTATTTTAATCCTAAATATGGACACATTCCAGTATGACAACCATCAGTTTTAACTCCATTCTCATAACAAGCCCATAGAAGTCTTTCCATGGCTTCGTCTCCTTCTGCCCATTCATTTATTGCTATTGCAATTTCCTCTTTAGGAACACTTTCAATTGGTATTGAATGTATATGATTATATTTACTCATTTGATCCACCTCTAAAACTTATTATAAATATTATATCATACTATGTTATAATTTAATTGAAAGATGAGGTACTTATGGATAGAAGAGATGGTTATAAAGTAAAAGATATTCATGGAATGCAAAACATATTAATTGATTTTAAACCTAATAGATGTGATTCGGCTGTTTATATGAATCGTAAAATTGATATGACTAATTTTGTAAAATTCATGAAGAAACAAAAAAAGGAAATAGAGGGATTAACATATTATCATGGACTTGTTGATGTTATGGCTAAGACTATTTATTCAAGACCATACATGAATAGATTTATTGCAGGTAGAACTATGTATATGCATAAAGATGTTTCACTTGCTCAAACAATCAAAGTAGAATTTGAAGATAATTCTGTTGAAATGTTAATGGTATTAAAAATAGATCCTGAAGATACTTTGTTAGATATATCTAGAAAAACTAAAGAGAAAGTAGATATCATTAGAAAGAAAAAAATAGAAAGTAAAGGTAATGCTAATGGAGCAGCTGATACTATTGGAAAATTACCAAAGTTTTTAAGAGTTCCTATTGTGGGAACATTAAAATGGTTTGATAGTCATGGTTGGTTACCAAAAAGTATTACTGATGATAATTTATATTATTCCAGTGCTATTTTATCTAATATTGGAACATTTAAAGTAGGAGCAATTTATCATAACTTAACTAATTTTGGTACAGCTTCATCACTAATTACTTTTGGTGAAATAGTAGAAGAAAATGGAAGATGGTATATGGAAATGGGTGCTACTATAGATGAACGTATCGCAGATGGTTTCTATTTTTGTAAAGCTTTAAAATTAATAGAGTATATCTTTGATACACCAGAATTAATGCTAGAGGAAGCAGGAAAGAAAGTAAGTATTCCAGAAGATAGAAAATAGTTTAATAAAACTAGTTATTTGACTAGTTTTATTTTTTGCTTGTATAATTAATTTGGTGATATTATGAAATGTTTAATTTCAGAAACAACAGAAGAAGAGAGAAGATTGATTGCAGAAAAAGCTTTAGCTATTTCTCTTAGTGGGGCTGATAGACCATCAGAAGAAACATTGGAATTGGTTAATGATTATATTGAAGGAAGAAAAGAATTACAAGAAATAGAACAGTTAGTAATTAATAAGTATAAACATAAGGAGGATGATTAAAATGAATGATCCTTATGTTTATGATAATGGAGTTTTAAAAAATAAATTAAATATTCATGATTATGAAGAATTAAATAAAGCAGAAGCTGATATTGGTTTTATTAAATTAATGAGTATTGACTCTCTTAAGATTAATTATTTTGATGAAGAAACTTTAAAGCAAATTCATCGCCATATTTTTGAAGATATCTTTGAATGGGCAGGAAAGTATCGAGTAATGCCTTTATTTAAAGAAGAATTGGTTTTACCGGGTTGTAGTATTAACTATTCTGAATATCGAGATATTCCTAAAGATTTAAAAAGATTATTAACTGATTTAAATAGTATTGCATGGCAAAACTTAGAAGTATCAGAAATAGCTTTATTATTTGCTAGAAAATTAGCTCTTATTTGGAGAGTTCATCCTTTTAGAGATGGTAATACTAGAAGTGTTTTATCTTTTGCTTACTTATATGCAAAAGAGCATGGATTTCCTTTTGATATGAAGACATTTACAGAAGAATTATCTAGGAAAGAAACAGAAGATGGTAAAACAATATATAGTGTCAGAGATAAATTTGTTTTAGCTTGCTTGGATGAAAAAGATTATCCAGAGGTTCAATATTTAGCAAATGTATTTGAAAGAGCAATTACTAAATATAATGAAGATAAAACTGTCAAGGGAAAGTAAAAGAGTGTAGTCACTCTTTTTTTTGTATGATAAAATTATTATAGAAGGGAATGATTAAATGAGAGATTTAGGAACAGTAGTTAGAGGTATACGTACTCCTATTATTAAGGAGAATGATGATTTAGCTAATATAGTAGTAGAATCAGTATTAAATGCTAGTAAAAATAATGGCTTTGAATTTAGAGATAGAGATGTAATAGCTATTACAGAAGCTGTTGTAGGTATTAGTGAAGGTAATTATGTAACAGTAGATCAAGTGTCACAAGATATTAAGAATAAGTTTAATAATCCAGAAGAATTAGGAATTGTATTTCCAATATTAAGTAGAAATAGATTCTCTTTAATTTTAAAAGGTATTGCTAGAAGTACTAAAAAATTATATGTACAATTATCTTTTCCAAGTGATGAAGTAGGTAATGGAATACTTGATGAAGAAAAACTATTTAGAAGTGAATTTAATATGGGTAGTGTATTAACAGAAGAAGAATATAGAGCTAACTTTGGTGATTGGTTACATCCATTTACTGGTATTAACATGTTAGATTTTTATAAAGAGTTAATTGAAAATGAAGGTTGTGAAGCAGTCTTTGTACTTGCTAATAATCCTACTGAAATAGTTAATTATACTAAGAATGTTATTAATTGTGATATTCATACTAGATTAAGAACAAAAGAATTATTAAAGAATGCTGGAGCTACAGTATATGGATTATTTGAAATAATGAATGCTCCTATAGATAATAGTGGTTATAATGAAAAATATGGTATGTTAGGATCAAATAAATCTACTGAAGAAAGACTAAAATTATTTCCAAGAACAGGACAAGTTTTAGTTGAAAAAATTCAAAAAGAGTTAAAAGAGAAAACAGGTAAAACTATTGAAGTAATGGTTTATGGAGATGGTGCTTTTAAAGATCCAGTAGGTCATATTTGGGAACTTGCTGATCCAGTAGTTTCTCCTGCTTATACGAGTGGACTTGAAGGGACACCAAATGAAATTAAATTAAAATATGTTTCTGATAATAAATTTGCTGATTTAAGAGGCGATGAATTAAAAGAAGCAATTAAGAATGAAATAAAAGAAAAAGATGCTGATTTAAAAGGACAAATGGTTACTCAAGGAACTACTCCTAGAAGATTAACTGATTTAATTGGATCATTATGTGACTTAACTAGTGGTAGTGGAGATAAAGGAACTCCAGTAGTATTCATTCAAGGATATTTTGATAACTTAGCTGATGAATAATAATTATATTAGGTGGTAAGATGAAAAAACATAAAATATGTGTTTATAGTATTTGTAAAAATGAAGAAAAATTTGTTGATAGATTTATGGACTGTTTAGAAGAAATAAAAGATCATGTGTATGTTTTAGATACTGGTTCTACTGATAATACTATTGAAAAATTTAAAGCCCGTGGAGCTCATGTTAAAGCAAAAAAGTATGATAAATTTGAATTTCATAAAGCTCGTAATGATGCTTTAAAACTAGTACCAAAAGAATATGAAATATGTATTTGTTTAGATATAGATGATTGTATAGATCCAGGATTTGTTGAAAAAATAAATGCTAATTGGAAAGAGAATACTACTCAATTAAAATATTATCATTATTGTAATTTAAATAGTCATGATGAACCATTAATAAAATTTTTATGTGGAAAAATTCATAAGAGAGATTGTTATAGGTGGAAGTATCCAATTCATGAAGTATTAGAATTTATAGGTGAAAAAGAAGAGTCTATAGATGTTCCAGATATAATAGTAAGGCATAGACCAGATGTTAAAAAGTCTCGTGCGTTTTATATGGATTTGCTTGAAGAATATGTAGAGAATAATCCTGAAAATACAAGAAATGTTTACTTATTAACTAAAGAATATAGGAGTAAACGTCAATGGGAAAAATGTATAGCAATGGCTCATAAATATTTAAAAATAAAAAATGCTACTTATAGAGAAGAAAGAGGACAAATTTTAGCTTCTTTAGCAAAATCATACTGTAATTTGGAATACTATGAAGAGGCAGAATTATGGGGGTTAAAAGCTTTGAAAGAAATAGAAGACTGTCGTACTCCATATGTTGAATTAATGGTAATCTATTATAAACAAAAAAAATATGAAGAAGTTATAAAATATGGATTGAAAGCTTTAAAAATAAAAAAGAGAAACAAACATTTAACAGAAGAAATTAGTTGCTGGGATGGAACTATTTATGATTATTTATCTTTAAGTTACTTTTACTTGAAAGATTATGATAATGCTATTAAATATATAGATTTAGATATTAAGGAGAATCCTGATATTGAAAGATTAAAAGAAAATAAACGAATATTTTTAGATGCTAAAAATAATAAAAATTATTAACTAAAAATTAATAATTTTTATTTTTATAACTATAATGTTATAATATGTTTAGGAGGTATCTTTATGTATTTTAATAATAAAGTGTTAATTGGAAAAAGTGATGATAAAGAATTATCTATTTTATTAAACAAAGCTAATCGTCACGGTTTAATTACTGGAGCAAGTGGTTCTGGTAAAACTATTACTTTAAAAGTAATGGCTGAATCTTTTTCGGATGCTGGTGTACCTGTTTTCTTTGCTGATGTAAAAGGAGATTTAGGAGCTACTGCATTACCTGGAGAAGATAGTGAAAGCTTACAAGAAAGATTAAAAAAGTTAAAAATAAAAGACTTTGAATATAAGAGTTTTCCTGTTCGTTACTGGGATATATTTGGAGTTTATGGACATCCTATTAAAACAACTTTAGATTCAGTAGGACCTGAAATATTATCAATGATGCTAGGTCTAAGTGAAGCTCAAGAAGGAGTTTTAGCTATTGTTTATAAAATAGCTGGTGATAATGGTTGGAAATTAGATGATATTAAAGATTTGCGTTTGTTACTACAATATGTTGGAGATAATAAAAATGATTTTATTACTCAATATGGTAATATAACTACTCAAAGTGTAGGAGTTATTCAAAGATGTTTATTAACACTAGAGAATCAAGGAGCAGATAAATTCTTTGGACAACCAGAATTAGATATTAATGATTTCTTGAGTTATAGTGAAAATGGTAAAGGAATGATTAATATTTTACATGCAGTAGAATTATTCCAATCACCAGATTTATATGCATCATTCTTATTATGGTTATTAACTAATTTATTTAATAAAATGCCAGAAGTAGGAGATTTAGATAAGCCAAAGATTGTATTCTTCTTTGATGAAGCACATTTATTATTTAACGGAATGCCAAGTTATAGGTTGAAACAAATTGTTCAAGTAGTTAAATTAATTAGATCTCGTGGTATTGGGTTATATTTTGTATCTCAAAGTCCAACAGATATTCCTAATGATGTAATTGCTCAATTAGGAAATCGTGTTCAACATACATTAAGAGCTTATACTCCAAGTGAACAAAAAACTGTTAAAGTAGCAGCTGATGCTTTTAGAACTAATCCTAAATTTGATACAGCTGAAGCAATTTTAGCTTTAGGTACAGGAGAAGCTTTAGTATCTTTCCAAAATGAAGCTGGAGAACCTGAAATAGTAGAAAAAGCTACTATTTTACCACCACAAAGTAAAATGGGAACAATCGATGATATTTCAAGAAATAAAATAATTAATTCTTCACCAATCGTAGGTAAGTATGAAGAAAATGTTGAAAGAGATTCAGCCTATGAAGAATTAGATAAAATGATTAAAGAAAGATTAGAAGCCGAAGCAGAAGAAAAGAGAGCTATTGAAGAAGCTAAGCAAAAAGAAAAAGAAGCAAAAGAAGCAGAGAAAGCTGCTAAACAAGCGGAAAAAGAAAAAAAAGAAGCAGAAAGAGCTGCTGAAAAGAAAAGAAAAGAAGCAGAAAGAGCAAAGAAAAATACTATAGAATATAAACTAGGTAAAAAAGTAGTAAATAAGACTACAGATAAACTAATTAATAAAGGATTAAACACAATCTTTAAGAAAATATTTAAGTAAAAGGAATAATATTCCTTTTTTTTGTAAAAAAATGTCCATATATGGTAAAACACTTGCAATTACCTTTACATTAATATACAATTAAAGTGTAAGAATATGGTTCGGTAGAGCAGGTTCTTAATTTATTACAAAAGGAGGATATATATGGATACAGTTAGTTTTAGTGAAGAAGAAATGGATTCAGCAGTAAATCAAGGGCAAAAACAAAATAAAGAAATTGAAAGTAGTGATCAAGCATTAAAATCTACTTTTGACACAGTTGTTGATGAATCAGGAGGAGATATTGCCCAAGAATGGAATCAATATACGCAAGAACTTAATAAAAAATTGCAAGCGCATTATGATGCTTTTGAAGAAAACGATGCAACCTTAAAAGCATCTAGGGGCTATATGACTGACGCAAAAGAAACTGTAAAAGGACAAATAAGTAGTAGATAAAAAAGGAGGAACTTATGTCAAGAGAATATACAAATTATCAAACATTAGTGCAAGCTAAACAAAAGATAATGGCAGAATTTGAGGAAAAGAAAAGAGCTGTTCGTGAGAGAGATGCTATTAACAAAAGATTAGGAGATACATTTCAAGGCGCAGCAGCAACAGCATATGAAGCAGCAAGTTCAGCTTTAATAAATGCAATCGATACTGAACAAGTTAAAGCTTCTAATAAACTAGATAAGGATATTGCAACATGGTATGATAGACTTGATGATGCTGAAAAGAGAAGCGCTCAAGAATTTAGAGAAAAAATAGGTTTATAAAAAAAACACTACTTTTGTAGTGTTCTAAAAATGTATGAATATTTCATACGTTTTTAGAGCGTTATAAAAACGAAGGGAATGATTAATATGGCAGTAGTCAACGATATAACTGCAGAAAATAGTAGGGCTGATCTTTTAGAAGGATCAACAACATCTGGTTTAGCAAATAAATTTACTTCTGGTAATTTAGAAAACATAGTTACCGAGTTCAAAGATAAGATTAATGCTGAAATTAGTAAAGGCTTATCACCTAAAGCTTTAAGTCTTGAGGGAAGAGCACCATTAAATGAAATTGCTGTGGAAATGCTAGCAAGAATCGATGTAACTGCGAATGATCTTGCAGATGCTAAAACTATTACTCTAGCTAGAGGAAATAATCATACAATCCAAGAAGCAGATAAATTTTTAAAAGAGGTTGTAAAAAAATATGGAGAGCTTTGTCAAGAAGCAAAAAATCAAGCTTCATATTATAATAATCAAGCAACTCGAACGGAATACAAAGATGAAGATGGAGATGGAAAGAAAGAAGAGCATCAAGTACATCCAAAGGGTAAAATAACAATCACATATACTGCTGAAGAATCTACAGGAACAGCAGAGAGAATTACAATGGAACCAAAAAATAATCCTGATTCAAAGTTCGATAAAGAATTTAACGCGGTAAAAGAAGCTTATGATAAGGCCGCAAAATTCTATGATGGAAAAGTAGATGAAGCTATTAAATTTTGGATGGATAGTAAAAATTTAACTATACCACGTACTGGAAGTACGCCTTTAGCAATTCCTAATGATGAAAAACGTCCTTACGGTGTTCAACCAGATGCTAAAAAGATAGTAACCGGAGATACAAGACATAGTACGACTACTTATATTAATCCTGATGGTTCAAAAGTAATAATTACAGAAGGTGTAAATGGAAATAATGAACCAGTAAAAACACATCGAGTTATAAATAGGTATGGTTATATAGATGAAGCAATTATATATAATAAAGATGGTAGCATAAATCATAAGAATAAATATAAATATACAAAAATTGGAAATGGAGTATATCAAACTACTCAAGAACAGTATAAATATACAGATGGAGAATTTGAAAAAGAGCCATCTACTATTAATGAAGAATATGGCTATGCTTATCGTGCAAATGGTAAGGTAGAATACTCTAAACAATTACCAGAGGGAATAGTAGATGAAAGCGGAGGAGAAGGAACTGTTGTAGAAACAGATAATGGCGAAGGAACTGTTGTAAAAGTAGAAGGTAGTTATATGCTTCAACAAGCTTTAAAAAATAGAGAAGATTTTATTTTACCAAGTGGTAAAATTATTGAAGACAGAGGCTTTGGACATTTTAATCAAAAGTTTACTGCTAATTCAGGACAAATTGGCGAAATATATTTTGAATATGATAAAAGTGATGATTTATATTATGCAAAAAATGAAAAAGGCGAATACATTGATGCTTTAGGAGTTCCTCGAGATAAAGAGAAATTAAAGGAAACTAAAGAGTATATTGACCCAGAAAACTTTTTAGAGGGAACAGGACATCCTTGGTATAATGATTTCTATGGACCACTTAGTAATAATAGCAATTATAAGGAATAAGTGTATTAATAATAGGAAGTGATGGAAATGGTTACAGTTGCATATGATGATTTGAATAGTACGGCAGACAATTTAGAAGCATTAATAGGCGATAATGGTTATATAACAGTTGTTAGTAATGATATTGCTGCTCTTAAGGGAGATTTTGAAACACACAACGCAAAACATGATAATTGCTTTAATGATGTTATAAATTTTTTAGATGACTTGGAGCATGCATTCCTTAATTATAAAACTGAAGTTAGTTTTTTGGCATCACAATGCAAAAGCGCATATAATGCATTTAAAGATGCAGAAGCTAATTCTATTGATGCAACAAGCAAACTAACAACTGATATGAAAGCTGTTATTGGTGGATTAGCTGGAATGATAGGATTGAGTGAAGAAACTGGATGGAATATTGAAGATCTTACTATGGGTGATATTGAAAGCAAAGAAAAAGAAACTGATATTAGTACACCGATAAAGGATGCTAGAGCTGCAGATCGTTCTGAAACATGGAATAATATTTTTGAAGATACGAATGATGATGGTATTTATGATAGAATCAACGGTGATACCGTAAAAGAATCAGAAAATGCTCTTAATGATGATAAAGACAAAAATGATGATAATGCTGATCAAAATCAAGATCAAGATCAAACTCAAGATTATGGTCCAGGTACTGATCCAAGTGGAGGCGGAGGTGGAGGCAGTACCTCTTATAAACCTGATCCAAGACCAGATCCAAGTCCAGAACCAACAGATCCTATAACTCCAACTGAAACTCCAACCGAGACTCCGACTGAGACTCCAACTGAGACTCCAACTGAGACTCCAACTGAGACTCCGACTGAGACTCCAACCGAGACTCCAACTGAGACTCCAACTGAGACTCCAACTGAGACTCCAACTGAGACTCCAACTGAGACTCCAGTTGAAACAACAACACCAACACCACCGCCAACTACGACAATTGAAACTCATGTAGGCGGAGGAGGAGATTCTACTGGAGGAGGAACATACTATCCTGAATCAGCACCAGAAAGTTATTCTCCAGCACCTACAGAAGTTCCAGAAGGAACTGGTACTGAGAATACTACTGAGGGTGTTCCAGAAGATATAGTAGAAGACGATATTATAGATGATGGTCTTGATGATAATTTAGATACAATTGTTAAGAGTGAAGATGTAAGTAAAATACCAGTATCTAATGATCCAATTGTAACTAAAAAATCTAGTGGAAGTTCAGTAATTCCAATTGCTGCTGGCTTAAGTGCAGCTGCAGCTGCAGGATTAGGAGCTAAAGCTTATATGGATCATAAGAAAAATAATTCAAATGATTCTGAAGATGAATTCGATTCTGAAGAATGGAATGGTGATGAATCTACTGATTTTGATTACGGTAATTCATCTACTCAAACAGAATATTTAGATGATGATGATTATGTAGCTAGTGAAGCTAATATTGAAACTGAGAAATATGGGGCTAGAAATAATGAAGAACTAGCTGACTTACAATAAAAAGGGGAGGAATAAAAATGCAAGATAAATTTTTACCTATTGGTTCAGTAGTATTACTAAAAGGTGGTACTAAGAAAGTGATGATTACTGGATATTGTATGAAGACAGCTGAAAATCCTGATAAAATATATGATTATAACGGATGCCCATTTCCAGAAGGAGAATTAAAATCCAATATAACTTCAGTATTTGATCATGATCAGATTGATAAAGTGTTCTTCTTAGGATTTAGTAATGTTGAATCACATGCTTTCTTTGATAAAATGAAACATCAATTAGAAGAATATAATAAAAAGCACGGTTTATAAAATGTAAAGGAAAAGATTATCTTTTCCTTTTTGTTTGAGAATTAAGTAAAATATTATATACTAATAGTAGGTGATAATATGAAAATATTAGCTAGTGATTTTGATAATACAATTTATTATTTAGATGATGAAGAAAAAAACAAAAAAAATATAGAGGCAATTAAAAAGTTTGTTTCATACGGAAATATTTTTTGTATTATTACAGGAAGAAATTATACCGATTTAAAAACTTATTTAAATAAGTATGATATTCCTTATACATATTTAATTTGTGAAGATGGGGCCAAAATATTTAATAATGTTGATTACTGCTTACATACTATTCTATTAAGTCCGAAGGAAGCTGAAAGAATTGTTAGGATTATTAAAGAAAATAATTGGGATTATTATTTAGATGATGGTTATAATACTACTGAAAACTATAATGATTGTGTAAAAGTAGTTATTAAATGTTCAGAAGAAGAGAAACAAAAAGAAATAGTTGATATTATTAAAAAAGAAATTCCTGTTCATGTTTATGCTAGTAGATCACATATTAATATAATTAATAGTACTGTTAATAAAGAAAATGCTTTAAAAAGACTATTTAATCTTGAGGGATTGAATTATGATTTATTAAGAGTTATAGGTGATAATGATAATGATTATGAAATGTTAAAAGAGTTTGAAGGAGCAGTTATTAAAAAACATCATAAAAAATTAGATTCTTTGCAAAAAGATGAATATGAAACACTTAGTGATTATATTGAAGAATTAATGAAAATTTAATTCTTTTTTTCATATAATTTACTGGGTGATTAAATGGCTGATTTCTTAATTAATCTAGTAAATGATTATGGGTATTTAGGAATGTTTTTAGGAATGGTTTTAGAAGCTATAATAATTATTATTCCTAGTGAATTTATCTTAGCAACAGCTGGTATTCTAGTAAGTAAGCATTTATTTACTTTTGGAGGGGCTTTTATTACTGGAATTTTAGGTAGTCTTTTTTGTGCAATAGTAATTTATTTTATGGGTTATTTTGGAGGACAGCCATTTATAAAGAAATATGGAAAGTATTTTTTTATGAAAGAAGAAGATATTTTAAAGAGCGATTCTTGGTTTAATAAATATGGTATGTTAAGTGCTTTAATAGGAAGGAATATTCCTATAGTTAGAACTTTAATATCATTGCCAATTGGAATTATGAGATTATCTTTTGTAAAATTTGTAATATATACAACAATTGGATCAATTCCTTGGACTTTTTTATTTATATATTTAGGTCTTCATTTAGGAAATAATTGGATAGAAGTTAATAATTATATTGATCTTTTAAAGATACCAATTAGAATACTTTTAATATACTTTATATATCGATTTATTAAGAAGAAGAAGAGACTATTTAATTGACATTTTATGGTATTTATGGTAAAATAAGCACGTTTTGAAAAGGAACAGGTGATAAAATGCTTGATACAAGTAAATTGTCAAAATTGGCTAAAGGAAAAATTGCTATTTCAGGTTTAGTATTTGTTTTAATACTATCTGGTTGCACATATAAATTAAATAAAAATGGTATTGATAAATCTAAGAATAAAGTGTTAATTGAAACTAGTGATGAAATAGATTATGAAATTGAAAATAGTAGAATTGATAGTATAATGGATTTTTCTAAAGAAGTAGATGAAGATAAAGAGTATTTAGAATATACGTATTTAATTGATAATAGTGATACTACTACTGCAACTCTAGCTCATGTTATTGATGAAAAAACAATTACTAGTACAGATAAAAAATTTGATGGTAAGGAAAAAGTTGATTTCGAAATACTTAATGAAGATATTATTCAACCAATCATATTACCAAAAGCTTTTGTTTTATTTAATGTAGAAAATGTTTCTGACTTAGTAGATGGATATGGTGATTGTGATATTACTGGTAGAAAGATGATTACTTTAGACGGTGATACTTTATATTATTTTGAATCAACTATAACTTTTAATAGTTTTGCTGCTAGAACTATTTTTCTTGATATTAATGAAGGTGATACTATTACAGCAAAAGCTTTATATAAAGTGTATCCAAGTGGCCAATTAGAATTATTGTATAGGACTCAAGAGGGTATTAAGTCTGATACTGATAATGTTATTGAAGCTAATTATAATGATGCTTATGAAGTCGTTGTTCCATTAGAAAAAAGTGTCTTTTCCGATATGAATGGAAAATTCAGTGAAGAAGAAGCTAATGAAGAAATAAAGACTTATAAAAAATACTAGAAATACTAGTATTTTTTTGAGTTTTATGATACAATGTTGAACGTTGCAAAAGAGGTGTGACTATGGAAAAAAGAAATGTTGCAATTATAGCGCATGTAGATCATGGTAAAACTAAGTTAGTAGATGGAATCTTAAAAAATTCTGATATGTTTAGAGAAAATGAAGATACATCTAATTTATCAATGGATTCTAATGCTATAGAAAGAGAACGTGGTATAACTATTTTAGCTAAAACTACAGCTATTGATTATAAAGGAGTAAGAATTAATATCTTAGATACTCCTGGACATGCTGATTTTGGTGGAGAAGTAGAGAGAATCATGAATATGGTTGATGGGGTTATATTGGTTGTAGATGCTTATGAAGGAGCTATGCCTCAGACTAGATTTGTATTAAAGAAAGCTTTTGAAGCTAAAGTTAAACCAATTGTTGTTATTAATAAAATTGATAAAGAATCAGCAAGACCAAAAGAAGTATTAGATGAGATTTTGGATTTATTCATTGAATTAGGTGCTGATGATGACTTATTAGACTTTAAAACGATTTATACTTCAGCTTTAAATCGTACTAGTTCTTATGAGGCAGATGTTAATAGTCAATCTGAAGGATTAACTAAGATTTTAGATACTATTTTAGAAGAAATCCCTGCTCCTACAGGAGATCCTAATGCACCATTACAATTTCAACCAGCATTATTAGATTATAATGAATTTGTTGGTAGAATTGGAATAGGTAGAGTTCAAAATGGAAAAATTAAAACTGGAGAAGTAGTTACTTGTTGTAGATTAGATGGAACTAAAAAACAATTTAGAATTCAAAAATTATTTGGTTATTATGGTTACAATCGTATTGAAATAGAAGAAGCAGAAGCAGGAGATATAATTGCTATTGCTGGTCTTTCAGATATTTCAGTAGGAGAAACAATTTGTAATAATGATAATATTATGCCTTTACCTAAATTACATATTGATGAACCAACTTTACAAATGACTTTTGGGGCCAATTCATCACCAATGGTAGGTAAAGACGGTAAAATAGTTACTGCTCGTAAAATAGAAGAAAGATTAATGAGAGAAACTCAAAGAGACGTTTCATTAAGAGTAGAGCCTGTTTCTAATGATTCATATATGGTTAGTGGTCGAGGAGAATTACATCTAGGTATTTTAATTGAAAATATGCGTAGAGAAGGGTTTGAATTAGAAGTATCTAAACCACAAGTTATTATCAAGGAAAAAGATGGTATTAAATATGAACCATATGAAGAATTACAAATAGAAGTACCAGAAGAATCAGTTGGTAATGTTATTGAACAATTAGGTGTACGTGGTGGAAAGATGGAAAACATGCAAAACTTTGAAAATCAAGTTAGATTATTATATACAATTCCATCTCGTGGATTAATTGGTTTTTCAACTGACTTTATGACATTAACTAAGGGTTATGGTATTATGAATCATACTTTTAAAGAATTTTTACCATATGAGAATATTGATATTGGAGAAAGAAAACTTGGAGTTTTAGTTTCAGTAGAAAATGGTAATGCTACTGCATATGCACTTGGTAATTTAGAAGATCGTGGAATAATGTTTATTGCTCCAGGTGAAGAAGTATATGAAGGTATGATTGTTGGAGAATGTAATCGTGAAAATGATTTAGCTATTAATGTTGTTAAAGGAAAACAATTGACTAATACAAGAGCAGCTGGATCAGATCATACAGTAGTTTTAAAAAGGCCAAGACCAATTACTTTAGAATATGCTCTAGATTATATTAATTCTGATGAATTAATTGAAGTTACTCCTAATCATATTAGACTTCGTAAGAAGATACTTAATACTGAAGAAAGAAAAAAATTTGATGCTAAAAATAAAAATAACTAGTAATAGTTATTTTTTTTATTTTTTTTGTTAAATTTATTGGACAATAAATATGTTTTTGCTATAATGAATATAAGGTGGATGAACGGAGGATGATCTATGAACCAAAATGATTTAAATAACAAGCCAAGAATGATTTCTCCTGAAGAAATACAACGCGTTAATAATATTAGTCAAGAAGAGCTTCAACAGACTCAAGTTATAAATTTAAAAGATGTTGAAGAAGCAGTACGAATTGAAAAACGTACTAGTAAGAAACCAGCTATTATTTTAGGAATAGTAGGTATTGCTTTTCTTTTATTTGGTTCAATTGTTCAAGTTTCTACATCCTTGAAAGAGAAAAAAGAAGAAGAAAAAGTTATTGAGCACAGAAGAGAAGAAAAGACCGTTAAAAAAACTTATCTTAGCTGTAATCAAACCAAATTAAATACTAATGGAATAGATTTTGTTTATAGTTTTTCATATTCTTTTGAAGATAGTAAATTAGTTAAAGAAACAAAGATTTTAACAGCTGTTCCAACACCAGGAAATAATAAAGGTGTAGAAGATATAACGAAGAGTAAAGAATCTTTAAAGAAATATATAAATAGAAGTCAAGGTTATAACTTAGCTTTGACAGAAACTGAAAAGGGTTATACTCTAACAACTGAAATTGATTATAAGGAATTTGATGCAACAAAAATAAATGTTTTACAAAAAGAAAATATGGCTACTAGTGTTGATTATGCAGCTAATACTCTAGAAGAAACAATTAAAGAGGATATGCTGGAAAAGAAATTTGTTTGTCAATAAAATAAAAAACTGCAATTAAGCAGTTTTTTCATTCTTCTTTAAAGTTCTTACTTCTTTAGTAGATAATCTTACTTTAGTACCATCTTCTAATCTATAAACTTGTAAGTTAAGTTTTTGTCTCTTTTTAGTAGCATTTAAAGCATGAGATCTTAAGTTTTTTACATTACCTTTTCTAGTTGTTACATTAACTGCCATAATATCCCTCCTTCGGTATTTCCACTTGCCATATAACTTTACCATAAATAGTCAATAAAGTCAAATAAAATAAACAAAAAACTATGATAATAATTAGATATAATAACAAATAATATGATAAAATATATACAAGGAGGTATTTGTATGTATATTCCATTATATGTAAAAAGTAATTATACATTATTATCTAGTCTTTTAAAGATAGATGATATTGTTATGTATGCTAAAGAAAATAATATCTCCGCTATTGCTCTTACTGATAATAATATGCATGGAACTATGGATTTTATTAATAAGTGTAAGAATAAAGGTATTAAACCAATTATTGGATTAAGTATAAAAAATAATGATAAAGAAATAGTTTTACTAGCTAAAGATTATAAGGGTTATCAAAGTTTAATTAAACTAGCTACTATTAAAAGTGAAACTGAGATTACTATTACTAATTTAAAAAAATATAATAAAAATGTTATTTGTATTATTCCTTTTTCTAGTAGAGAATTATTTGATAAGTTAAAAGATATTTATATTGATTTATATTTAGGATATGCCAATAAAAAGGAAGAAAAAGAAGTTCGAGTATTAACTAAAGAAATAGTTTTCTTTAGAGAAAGTTTATATTTAAATAGTGAAGATGAAAAAGTATTACCATATTTATATCGTATTAGAGATGGTAAAACTATTAGTGATGAAGTTAACTATGACATAGATAATCATGAATTAAATATTAATAAGATTAAAGAGTTAAGTAGTGAAGAAGGTCTTAAAAATACTTTTAAGATTGTTGATGAATGTAATTTGGAATTTCCTAAAGCTACTAATTTACTTCCTATATATGAATGTAAAGATCCTAAGAAATATTTATTTGATTTATGTCGAGCAGGATTAACTAAAAGATTAGGTGGAGAAATACCTGATAATTATAAAGAAAGATTAGTTTATGAATTAAAAGTAATTAATGAAATGGGATTTTCTAATTACTTTTTAGTAGTTTATGATTATATTAAATTTGCTAAAAAGAATAAAATTCTAGTTGGTCCTGGTAGGGGTAGTGCTGCTGGTTCATTAGTTGCTTATTCTTTAGGTATTACTGATATTGATCCTTTAGAGTATGGATTGTTATTTGAAAGATTCTTAAATCCAGAACGAAAGACAATGCCTGATATTGATACTGATTTTCCTGATAATAAAAGAGATTTAGTAATTGATTATGTTAAGAATAAATATGGAGAAAAAAGAGTAAGTGGAATTATTACTTTTGGTACTTTAGCAGCTAAACAAGTAATTAGGGATACTTCAAGAGTATTAAATATTCCTCTTTATAAAGTAGATTCTTTATGTAAATTTATTCCTAATATGACTCATGATAAATTAATTGATATTTATAATAAGAATGAAACTTTTAAAGTTCGTATTGATAGTGATAATACTTTAAAAAAGATGTTTGGAATTGCTAGTAGAATAGAAGGCTTTCCTAGACATATATCTTCTCATGCAGCTGGTATTGTCATGAGTAAAGTTGATTTAGATGAAGTTATTCCTTTAGAAAAAGTTGATGATATGTATTTAACTGGTTATTCTATGGAATATTTAGAACCATTAGGTTTATTAAAGATGGATTTTTTAGTAATTAAAAATTTAACTTTAATTGATAATGTAATTAAGGATATTAAAGATATTTATGATGAAGAAATAGATTTTAATAAAATTCCTTTAAATGATGAAGAAACTCTTAAGATGTTTAGTGATGCTAATACTTGTGGAATATTTCAATTTGAATCAAGTGGTATGCGTAATTTCTTAAGAAGGCTAAGACCTAATTCTATTAATGATATTATTGCTGCAATAGCTTTATTTAGACCAGGAGCAGCTGTTAATATAGATAGTTATATTAAGAGAAAACATGGTGAAGAAAAAGTAACTTATTTGGATAAATCTTTAGAAGAAATAACTAAAGATACTTATGGAATTTTAATTTATCAAGAGCAAATTATGCAAGTAGCTTCTACTTTTGCAGGATACACTTTAGGAGAAGCTGATATTTTAAGAAGAGCTATGAGTAAAAAGAAAGTAGATCTTTTAAAAGCTGAAGAAGAAAAATTTATTAGTAAAAGTATAGAAAAAGGTCATAGTGAAACTAAAGCTAAAGAGATATTTAATTTAGTTTTAAATTTTGCTGGATATGGTTTTAATAAATCTCATTCAGTAGTATATTCAGTAGTTGCTTATAAGATGGCTTATTTAAAGAGTCATTATAAAACAGTTTTCTTTGCTAATTTACTATCTAATGTAATAGGTAGTGAAACTAAAACAAATGAATATATAATGGAAGCTAAAGCTAATAAAATTGAAATAGAAAAGCCAACTATTAGTAATAGTGAATCTAGATATGTAGTTAAAGACAATACTATTATTTATCCAATTTCTAATATTAAAGGTATTGGAGTAGTAGTATCCAAACAAATAGAAGATGCTAAGAAAGATGGACCATTTATTGACATATATGATTGTTTTAGTAGATTATATATTGCTGGTATAGGTAAAAAAACACTTGAGACATTGATAATGGCTGATGTTTTTAATGAATATAATTATAATCGTTGTACATTAATTTATAATTTAGATAGTTTGTTTAATTATGCAGAATTGACTAGGGATATAGATCCATCTTTAGTAATGAAGCCTGAGATAGAAAGACAAGCTGAATATGAACAAAGTTATTTATTAGAAAAAGAAAAAGAAGTCTTTGGTTTTTACTTATCATCTCATCCAACAACTATCTATAAAAAAGATAATTTGAATTGTATTACTTTAAATGAAATAAATAATTACTTATACAAGACTATTGATTTACTAGTTTTAATTGACAAAATAAAAGTAATTGCAACTAAGAAAGGTGATAAGATGGCTTTTATTACTGGTAGTGATGAAACTGGTAGTATGGAGTTTACTGTATTCCCTAAAGTTTTTACTAATTATCAAACACTAAGTCGAGGTAATATTATTAAAGTACGTGGTAAGGTAGAAAAGAGATTAAATGAATTACAAGTTATTGTTGATAGAATCAGAGTATTACAAGGAGAAGAACATGAATAGTAGAGAAAATATTTATAAAATAACTAGTATTATTCTAATGCTAGATCAATTTATTAAGATAATTATTAATCGCTATATATCATTAGGTAGTTCAGTACCAGTAATACCTAATTTCTTTTCTATTATGAATTTAAAAAATACTGGCGCAGCTTTTTCTATTCTAGAAGATAGTACAGTTCTTTTAGTAATTATTAGTGTTATTGTTATTGTTTTATTAGATAGATCTATTAAGAAAATAAGTAAATTTGAAGTCTTAGAAGAGATTAGTTTGGGTTTAATTATGGGAGGTATTTTTGGTAATTTAATTGATAGAATTATTCATCATGGAGTAATTGATTATTTATCATTTAAAATATTTGGATATAGTTTCCCAGTATTTAATTTAGCTGATATGGCTATTGTTATTGGAGTAGGATTATATCTTATAGAGATAATTAAAGATAAACAGAGAATAAGGAGCAAATATAATGAGCAAAGACGTATTTAAAAAGTATTATATAGAAGAAAAAGATAAGTTAAATAAAAAACTAACTGAATTTAATAAACAATTAGTTATTGAAGATAATAAACTTCTTAAAGAAAATTTAGAATATTTTAGTAATTTAAATTCTGATGGTAAATTAGTTAGAGGTTGCTTAGTTAATTTAGGTTATTATTTATTAAAAGACAATAGAGAATATAGTAATGATTTAGCTCTTGCATATGAAGTTTTTCAAACTGCTATCTTGGTTCATGATGATATTATTGATCGTGATACTCTAAGAAGAGGTAAAGATACTATTCATTATGCTAATTATAAATCTTATAGTAGATATTCTAAAGATTTAGATGAAGTAACTAATTTAAGTAATTCAATTGCTTTATGTATGGGGGATTATGGATTATATAGTGCTAATAAAATAATAAGTAGTGCTTATGCTAAAGATAAAAATTTAGCTAGAGTTTTAAATTGTTTCAATGATACTGTTTTAAATACTATTAGAGGAGAATTATTAGATGTAATTTTACCTTTTTATAGTAAAAATACTAAGTTAGATAATAATACTTTAACTGAAAGTATCATGAATATATATCGTTTAAAGACTGCTCATTATACAATTATTGGACCTTTATCAGTAGGATTAATTTTAGCTGGAGCTTCTGATAAAAAGATTAATGAGTTAGCTAAATTTGCTTTAAAAATTGGAATAGCTTTTCAAATACAGGATGATATTTTGGGAATTTATTCTGATCAAATAGGAAAAGTAATCGGTTCTGATATAAAAGAATTTAAACAAACTATTTTATATGCTTATATTGAAAATACTGAATATAAAGATGAATTATTGAAATACTATGGAAAAAACAAATTAGATGCTAGAACAATAGAAAAAGTAAGAGAATTATTTGAAATATCAGGAGCTTTAAATTATAGTACTGATATGATGAATAAATATTATGATGAAGCTAAAGAAATATTAGATAATATTTCTTGGATAACTAAAGATAAAAAAGAAATTTTAGAGGGGTTTGTCGATTATTTAAAAGAAAGAAACAAATAATGGGTAGTGGTAGAATGTATTTTGACTTAGATGTGTTGGATATTAAGATAAAAAAAGAAATATATTTTTCATATGGAATGATTTTTACTTATCAAGGAGAAGACTATTACTATAAAGGTAATAAAACCTTGGATAGTATTTATAATGAAATATTAGCTAAAAAGATTGCAGATAAATTAGGTATATCTTGTTGTGAGTATTATTTAGGAAGTTATTATGAAGATATGGGTTCAATATCTAAAATGATTTCTGATGATAAATTTATTAGTATGAGTAATTTATTATTAAGTAGTTATGGAATAACAAAGAATAAGAATAATATTGAAGATATAAATGCAATGCTTGATAATATTTTTTCTTCAGAAGTAAGTGAAAAATTAAAAAGTGATTTATTAGATATTTTCTTATTTGATGTATTAATTGGTAATTGTGATCGTAATTCTGATAATTATGGATTAATATTGGATGATAATCCGAGATTTGCTCCATTATTTGATAATGAAAATATGTTATCTGAATATTCTATTTATTATGGTAATTATACTTTAGGAATAGATGAAGATGATCTTGATGATGAAAATATCTTAGATAAATTATTTGAGCATTTTCCAGAAACTAAAGATAGATTAAGAAAAATGTTTCCAATAATATCAGAAGAATCATTAGAAAATATTTTTAAAGAATTAGAAGATGAATATGAAATAAATGATTATATTAAAGAAAAAGTAATGGATAGATTTTCAATTAATAGAGGAATGATTAATGAAAGTTTAAATAAAAAAGTAAAGAGGATAGAATTATGAATTTATTAGGTAGTAAAAAAATAGAAACAAAGCGACTAATTCTTCGAAAAACAGAAGAGGAAGACTTAAAAAAGCTTTGGGAAATATTGAAAAAAGAAGAGATTAATAAATATTATTTAACGACTAAAATCAATTTTGTTTGGGAAAAAGAAAAGAAATGGCAATACAAAAAATTAGAAAAAGCTTCTAATTCTGATGTTTTTTGTTGGACAATTATAATCAAAGATACTAATACTGTTATTGGACAAATTAGTGTTCAAGAGGGACCTGTACCAGATGTTTTAGAAATAAGGGATATAGGTTGGTTTATTGACATACCTTATCAGAGACAAGGCTATGCTTATGAGGCAGCAAATGCTGTTTTAGACTATATGTTTACAGATGTAGAAATAGAAGAAATCGAAACAAGTGCTGCTTGTGTTAATCCTGGTAGTTGGAAATTAATGGAAAAGTTAGCTTTTAAAAGATTGGACACAACTCACTTTGTTAAATATACATTTGTTGATGAACCAATAAAAGTATATGAATATAAGTTGGTTAAGAAAGATTTTTTGAATAAAGAGAGGTAATAATATGGATAGATTTAATTCTGCAAATAAAGCTAGTATTTTTGGAATATTAGGTAATATTCTATTATTAATACTAAAGGCTAGTATTGGTTTTATTAGTAATAGTCAAGCTATGATAGCTGATGCATTTAATAGTTTTGGAGACGTTCTTTCTTCATTATTAACTTTTATTGGTAATAAAATCAGTTCAAAACAAGCTGATGATGATCATCATTTAGGTCATGGAAAGGCTGAATATATTTATGCTTTTTTAATTAGTATTATTATGCTTATAACTTCGTCAATGGTTATTAAGGGAGCTGTTAATACTTATCTTAATCATAATAAAATAGATTTTTCTATTTATTTAATTATTATTTGTATTATTACTATCATAGTTAAATTTTGCTTATACTTATATACAAAAAGTATTGGTAAAAAGCATCATAATATTTTAGTAGAAGCTAATAGTAAAGATCATCGTAATGATTGTTTTATTACAATGATGACTCTTACTTCAGCACTTTTAGGTATTTATGTATTAGATATAATAATAGGTATTATTATATCGTTATGGATTGCTTATACAGCTTTAAAAATATTTAAAGAAAGTTATGATGTTTTAATGGATAAAGCTATGGATGATATGACTGAGAAGAAAGTACTTGAAATTATAGAAAAACACAAAGAGGTTTTAAAAATTCAACATTTTAATAGTACTCCTGTAGGTTATAAATATCAAATATCTTTTACTATCTTTGTAGATGGTAACTTATCTACTTTTGAATCACACGAGATTGCTGATACTTTAGAAAAGGAAATTAACAAGGAAATACCAGAAATATATTTAAGTGTAATTCATGTAAATCCCATGAAAGTAAATAAAAAAGATAAGTAATATACTATTAATTAATAAATTATGATATAATTATATAGATTAGGAAGTGATGAACATGGATATGAATGAAGTGTTTGATAAAAAAGCTCAAGAAAACTTTGACATTAAATCAAAACGTATCAGTATGCTTAAAAACTATGGAGAAAATTTTCAAGATAGAGATTATATAACTAATCCAGCTATTGGTAGAGATGAGCAAATCAAACAACTAATCTTAATATTATTAACACCTGATAAATCAGCTGTTTTAATTGGTAAGCCTGGTGTTGGTAAAACTGCTACTGTAGAAGGATTAGCTTATCGTATTCAAAAAGGAGAAGTTCCTGATATTTTGAAAGGATACCAAGTTATTAAATTAAATACAGCTGCATTACTTGGAACCGATCCAGTTACTGGTGAATCAAAAGTTCAAACTTTAATTGACGAATTAAAAGATAAAACTAAATTAATTTTATTTATAGATGAAATTCATACTTTAATGGGAACTAAAGGTGAAGCTTTGGACTTTGCTAATATGTTTAAACCGGCTTTAGACCGTGGTGATATTAAAGTAATTGGGGCTACTACTACTGAAGAATATGAAAGATATATTTTAAGAGATAAAGCTTTTGTTAGACGTTTTCAAAAAGTAGAATTAAATGAACCCACTCGTGAAGAAAATATTCAAATATTAATTGGTACTCTTCCTAAAATAGAGATAAGAACTGGTGCTAAATTAATGTATACTACTTTTATTCAAAGAAAAATTATGGAGTTTATCACTGATATAACAAGTGAATATAAGAGAGTTTATGAAATAGGTTCTAGATACCCAGATGTATCTTTAACTATTGTTCAACAAGCTTTCTCAAATGCTTTATTTGATAATAGAAGAGATGTAAATATTATTGATATAAAAAGAGCTATTATGAGTAGTAAAAATATTTATCAAGATGTAATTAGAAAGTCAATGCCTGAGTTTGATCGCATCTTTGCTGATCAAATTGCAGAATATAATGAATCAGTAAAAGGTAGTTATGAGAAACTATCAGATGATTCTGAATAATGGTGGTGATAAATAATGAGATGTAAAAAATGTGGTAAAGTAATGCGTAAAGAAGAATTATTCTGTGAAGCTTGTGGTTATTACAATGGAGAAAAAGATAGTAGTGGTTGGGATGATGATCAAGAAAAAAGTATTGATGATGACTATGAAGATTTCAATACTAAAGAAGAATCAAAAGAAACAGAAGAATTTGAAGAATTTAATTTAAAGTCAAATAATAACGGTACTAAATCTAATAAATTTAATTATGAGAACGAAGATTTGTTAGAGGCCTTTATTGGAGAAGATTACAAAGCTATTAAGAAAATACCATTTAATATATTTGCTTTTTTATTAAACTGGAGTTATTTCTTATATAGAAAACTATATATTACAGGTATTATAGGTTTAATTATTACAGGTGTAATTATTGTTTATTTTAAAAAAATATTACTTACATATTGCATTGCTACAGTGCTTATTCTAGGAGTTTGTTTTAATTTCTATTATGTCTTTATCTGTAAAAGAAAAGTAGAACATCTAAAAAAGAAATATGCTGATACTGATAAGTTTGGATTATTAAATATTTGTGAAGAAAAAGGTGGAGTAAGTCTTTGGCCAGCTCTAATAATTTATTTCTTGTTTATTGTTGCTATTTTCTTTAGTCAAGTATCTGTAAGCATTAATAGAGAACATAATACTAAATTTTGGCAGGAAAATTCCGATAATAAAGCTACTTGCTTATCATTAGTAAAGACTAGTTATGACAGCTTAGAAGAATATAAAGTTCCAGGAACTGTAGATGAAGCAGTATGTAAAATCTCTAAAGCTAGTTTTGTAGAATATGATGTTTATGTTAAAACAACAAAGAAAGACAAGGTATATTATGCTTACTATCATGCCGAAAATAATAAAATAATATACAAACGTAATACTAGTGAAATAAACGCTTTAGAAACAAGAAAAGCTAATGGTAAAATAACAGAAGAAGAACAAACTTTATTAAATTCATTGAAGCAAATAGAAAATAATTATAGTGATATTTCTAAACAGTCTAAAGCAGAAGATGAATTAATTAGAACTAAAAAGAATAAATCTGAAAAACTAAATTATGTATTTGAAAAAGAAGAAATAATTAGATAAAAAAGGGGGATTTGTTAATTCCCTTTTTTTGTTGTATAATTTTATTATATGGAGGATTAATATGTGTGGAATAATAGGTTATAAGGGAAAGAAACATCCTAAAGACATTTTAATTAATGGCTTAAAAAACTTAGAATATAGGGGCTATGACTCTGCAGGAGTAGCTTTAAAAAATGATGATACTATTCAAATAATAAAAAGTGTTGGAAAAATTTCTCATCTAGAAGAAAAATTAAATAATGAGAAATTAATTGATTGTAATTTGGGAATTGCTCATACTAGATGGGCTACTCATGGAGAACCTAACGAAAGTAATGCTCATCCTCATAGAGTAGGAAAAATTACTTTAGTTCATAATGGTATTATTGAAAATGCTGGGGTTTTAAGAGAGCAATTACAAAAAGAAGGAGTTAAATTTAATAGTAATACTGATACTGAAGTAGCAGCAGCTATTATTAATAAGTATTATACTGGAGATATGGAAAAAGCCTTGAATAAGGCAATTAAAGAAATAAAAGGTAGTTATGCTTTAGCTATACTTTGTGAAGATGATGATAAATTATATGCAATACGCTGTGAATCTCCATTAATATTAGGTGTAGGAAAAGATGAATATTTTGTTACTAGTGATATTGGGGCTATTTTAAAATATACTAGAGATTATGTATTATTGGGAGAAAATGAAATAGTAGTAATTGATAATAAAGGCTATAAAATTACTAAGGATAATAAAGTGGTAAAAAGAGAAGTATTAACTAGTAAATTAACTAATGAAGCTACTGATTTATGTGGTTATGATCATTATATGATGAAAGAGATAATGGAAGAACCAGTATTAGTTGATAATTTGGCTAATAAATATATTCATAATTTAAAGAAATTACCTGATATTAAGAAATATCAGCATATACATATTATCGGATGTGGATCTGCTTATTATGCGGGAATGGTTGGAAAGAACTTATTTGAAGATGCAGGAGTAGAAGTAGAGATAGATGTTGCTTCAGAATATCGTTATCGTAATATTATTTATAAACCAAATACTTTAGTAATATTAATTTCTCAATCAGGAGAAACTGCTGATACAATTGCTGCTATGAGAAAAGCAAACGAACATGCTGATACATTAGCTATTGTCAATGTAGATGCATCTACTATTGCTCGTGAATGTACTTATAAAGTATTAATAGAAGCTGGTAGAGAAGTTGCAGTTGCTACTACTAAAGCTTATCTATTACAAGTTTTAATTCTAAGTTTATTAGCTTATAGATTAGATCCAGATGGTACTTATGTTGAAGACTTAAAGAAATTACCACAACAATTAAAAGTATTATTAGATAAGACTGGTTTCTATAAAAAACTAGCTGATGCTATTTATAAACATGAAGATGTATTCTTTATTGGTAGAAAAGTAGACTATGCGATTAGTATGGAAGGTAGTTTAAAATTAAAAGAAGTATCTTATATACATAGTGATGCTTATCAAGCAGGAGAATTAAAGCATGGAACAATTTCTTTAATAAAAGATGGAACCATTGTTTTTGCAATTGCTACTGATGATGATATAAGAGATAAAACTATTTCTAATTTAGAAGAAGTAATATCTCGTGGAGCTTATCCAATTTATGTTGGAAATGAAGATGTAGCATATGATCATAAAATAATTGTTCCACGTATAAATAAAAAATTACAACCGATATTAGTAGTTCCAGCATTACAGATGATTGCTTACTTTGTTGCTTTAAAAAGAGGTTGTGATATTGATAAACCTAAAAATTTAGCTAAAAGTGTAACTGTCGAATAATATTATCAAAAATAAATATTCTTAATATAATATAGCGAAAGGAGAATATTTATGTATACATATGGATATCCAGTATATCAGAATAACAATGACGGTTTTGCTAATAGCTGGTGGGCAATATTTATTGTTATAATTATTATTTTCTTCTTATTCTGGGGTTTTAATAATAATGGTAATAGTAATTGTAGATAAAAAAGGAATAGTAAATAATACTATTCCTTTTTACATAGAATATATAATTAATGCTACTATATGCATATAAGTTTGCTATAATATATGTAGAATAGAATATAAACGGAGGATAACTTATGTTAAGAAGTATAATATACTTTAATATCTTGTATTTATTAATATTATCAATATATTTATTGGTAGAATCAAAGAAAAATAAAAAAAGAATTAAAGAAGTCTTAATTATTTTTTTGATTTACAATATTTTTAGTATCATACTATGTAATAGTGAAATTGTTGAATTAGATTGGAATACTTTTTTTATAATTCCAGTATCTATATTATCTTTAATTTTAAATATTATTTCTATATGTATTACAAACAAAGTAATAAAGAAACAAAAAACAGAAAAGAATAATAGATCATTATTATATTTATTTATAACAATAATTCCTGTTATATTATTCGTTTTTGCTTATTCATTTGAATTATATGTTATAAATAAATGTGATTATATATTAAAGTATAATTACCAAAATGGAATAATAATATCTGAAGATACATATATTGCAATTATTAATAATAAGCCTTTATCAGTGACATTACAGAAGAATATTTTTGATAGAAATGGTAAACAGTATGAAGGTGAAGAGTATAAAGCCATATATAATGATGAAGTAGAAATATCAATTATAAATTCTAATTATAAAGAAGAAATTGTTGATAATAGGAAAATTAAGGAAGTTGCTTTAGCTGCAAAAGAAAAAAATAAAGATGCAAAGAGTGCTTACGTTTATTATTTACCAGAAGGTGAATATACTATCATTAAGCTTTTATCTGGAAAAGATTCAGGAACAATCCTTGGTGAGTATTTTTACTACAATGGAAAATATATCAAGAGTATTGAGACAAATGGTAATTTAGAATCAGTTATATACTATGAATAACTGTTCTTTTTTTTGCACAAAAAAACTAGTCTTTTGACTAGTTATATTTATAATGGGGCCTCAATTTAACGCGTTTACGAAAAATCGGCACAAATCTACGAATTGATTTTCTCAATTGCTAAATAAAATATAACACATCATTATGACATTTGCAAATGATTATGATTTGTCGTATTTATAAAAACCTTCCCCAGAGGATTTTCCTAATTTTCCTTCTTCAATATATTGGTTTAACAT
>CADBCT010000007.1 GCA_902793315.1 uncultured Erysipelotrichaceae bacterium | reverse complement strand
AAATTCGCCTTTCCAATAGCCTCCTCAATCTTAGCTGGACACCAATCGACCATATGTCCATCTCTTTTTATTACTTTCATAATCTAATTTCTCCCTATTTTATTAATTTAATTATAACTTATTTTTAAAATAATAAGTGTTGCAATTGCAACACTTTACACTTTTTGCTATAATTATTTTAGGGTGATGTAAAGTGACTAATTTATTTGCTAATTTAAGTGAAAGAGAAGTAAAGAAATTAATGCAAGTATTAAAATCTAATACTATTACATATCGTAAAAATATCAATATTCTATCTAATAGAACTAGAGATGATTATATAGCTATTATTGAGAGCGGCAGCCTCCAATTAATGTTTAATGATTATAATGGTAATAAGACAATTATTGAAGAATTAAATGCTGGTGAAATATTTGGTTCTTTAACTTATTCTCTTAATAATGATGAAATAACTTGTATTACTAAAGAAGAGACGCAAATTACTTATATTGAATATAATCAAATTACTAATGGTGAAATTATAAAAAATGATTTCTATATTATTTTTGTCAAAAACCTAATTAAATTATTAAGTGATCAATTAAACAGATGTAATCAAAGAATAGAATTACTGACAATGCGAACTACTAGAGACAAACTACTAGGTTATTTTAATCATCAAGCTCAAATTAAAGGTAGTAAAACATTTATTATGAATATAACTTTCACTGAATTAGCTTCATACTTATCAGTAGATAGAAGTTCTATGACTAGAGAAATAAGCTATTTAAAAGAAGAAGGCTTTATTAAAATCAATAATAAAAAGATAACTTTATTGTATTAATACTACTTTTATGGTATAATAACAGCCGGTGATTTCTATGGATATCTATAAAGAAAAATCAAGAGAATTTTTTGACCGTGCAGACTACTTGTATTCAAAGTTTTCAGACATTCCTCATGATACAGATACAATAAGTGCACTATGTACTGATATTAAAGACTATGACAATATAAGAACACTTAATTCATCTATGCATGGACTAATTTGTGAATATTATTTAAAAGGAATGCTACTTCCACTATTAGATATTATTTATAATAATCTAGATGAATATGAACCAATTAGACCAATTCTTAATACTCTTAATGAAGAAGAAAAATATAATTTACTAATTGGTAATACTAAAGAAACAATCAATAAGCTATCAATTGAAAAAGACAAAAAGAAAGAGTTATTAACAGTACTAAAAGCAAATAATATTAGTAGTGGTAGTCATAATTTATCTAAAATACTTAAACAACTAGCAGATAACTATGAAAAAATAAAGGAATCTGTTGAACGTGAATTAGATCTTATAGTAAAAGAACTTGTAAAGATTCCAGACGAAGAATTCCTTAGTGCTGATTATGTAGATGATGAGCGTTTAATTACTTTATCTGACATAGATGACTTTTTAACGACTACATCTTCTTTTTACTATTTTTTAGAAAAACCATTTGAATTCAAATATTATGATACACATAAAAAATATATTAATCTTTTTAAGGAAAACTCCAAATTTGAAACTTTCTTAAAAATATTAGAAACAGCTAATATCAACAATGCTTTTCCGGAAGCTAGATATGGTAATTTAGAAAATGATTATGATTTAGATTCCGATTTACTTTATGAAATTATGCGTATCCTACAATTTGAAAGTATGCAATATGATAAATGTGTACTGTTGAAAAATAATAATTATAGAAAAAGAATTTACCCAGATAAGAATTCTAAAATATATATTATCAAAGATAATAAAATTGAAAGAGTTTACACCTATGAATGTATTGACGACTACTTTGAAAGAATTATCACTGATGAATATAAAGATATTGTCCCTCGCTGGCAATCAAATCTTTCATGTACTATAGAATGTGGTTTGGACAATATATTAAACAAAATACCAGAGCAGTATAAAGACTATTATAATATCTTGTCCACTCAAATAGACATTGATAATATGAATATAATTTGCTTTTATCAAGACAAAGAATTAAAAATTGTTTATAAAAAATTCTTTTCAGATTTGGAAAGAGACGATTCTGATATAAAAGATATAATTGATGACTATGAAAATAATATAAAAGACAATTGTATTTATGATGAACAAAGAAAAGTATTAGAGTTTTTAAAAAAGAAAAAGGAAGAAGAAAAGACACTAAAAAAAGCACTTAGATAACTAAGTACTTTTTTATTAGAATATTCCACCATTTTCTAAGATTAGTATTATAAATAGCGTTATATAAATAAGTAGTGATAAAGCAAGCCCTACAATACCAGTAATCATTCCTGCTAAGCCTAATTTACTACCTATTTTCTTGTAAGATTTAACTCCGAAGATTATAGCAACTATACCAGTTGGAATAGACATATACCAAAATAATGATGTTAAAATTGAAATGATTCCTAGTACTAAAGATACTATATGCATTACTATTCTACTTTCATTTTTATCTTTCATCTTCTTTTACTCCTTTCAAACTTAATTCAGTTATTTGTTCTAAACTATCTAAATTATGTACTTTTACAGCATCTTCTGATACCGTAAACAAATTATCATCTATGTATACACCTCTAAGTAATCTAGAATTATTATAATAATAGTAATACTCAGATTCACTCTTATCATGATTAATAATTCCTTTTAAGTTAAATCCTTCCGTTAAATTAACTTTATATACAAAATATCCTTCAGCAACATAAGGCTTACTATAACGTGTAAAACGATTTATTACATCATCTACTTCTTCACTATCTCTAACACTAAAGTCTTCACTATAATTATTAACTGGAATTGCTAATAATTCTTTTTCCTTTGAGAATAGTAAAGCTTTAGGATTAGTCAAAATAGCAGATACTGTTCTACTATCTCCAATAGTAGTTTTTGCTATTTGTTTTGGACTATTAATATCAGATACATCAAATAAGCTCATTTTCATACCAGTAATAACTGCCCAAGAACTAATTACTTTACCTTGACTATCTCTATTTACTTTTTCTTCAGTTTCCATTCCAATACCAATTAAATGATTCTCATCATATGGATGTAGATATGTACTATATCCTGGTATTTTTAATTCACCAACTATTTTAGGATTTTTAACATCACTTAAATCAGCTACAAATAATGGATCAGTATTTCGATAAGTAACTAAATAAGCTTTATCTCCTATGAATCTAGATGAATACATTAATTCATCTTTTTCAACGCTGTCTGTTTCTCCTAATAAATGTAAATTCTTATCTAATATAGCTATTCTAGTACCATCTTTACCATCTAATGCTATTCTTAAATTTTCATCCTTCTCATCTAAAGAATACTGATTAATAACACTTCCCTCTATTTCAGTCTTTGTATTATATAATACTCCTCTATCTTTATTAATACTAAACTTATAAATATTGGTCTTCTTTTCAAATGAATAATCCATACTTTCAAATAGTCCAATAACACCTTTTATACCGAATAAATCCATTGGTTTAGGACCATTATCATAATAATCATAATCTAATAAATAAATATTATTTTCAGATACATAAGCATTAGAAATATCTATTAAATAAGAACTTAAATTCATACTCTTATTTAAATTATTTAAATCAACTTCAGCAATTAAAGTTTGAATACCACTAGAAGCATCTTTTAAATACTTGATATCACTAAATTTAATAGTCTTAGTATTTTTATCCTCTTTATATTCACGTACAATTTTCTTATTATTCTTTCTCAAAGAACCTTTAGAAAAAACATACAACTTACCATCAATACATCTAGTAGTATAATATGGCTCGTATAATTCAAAACTCTTAACTAATTTAGGTTTTTCTTTATTCTTTAAACTATAGATACCTACTATAGTATTATTCTTACCATAACTAACTACTTCATTGGTAGAAATTACCACTAATTTATCACCATAAATAATTAAATCATTAGGTATACCATTACTTACAGTAGCTTCTACCAAAATATTGGTTGGATCTTTTACATTAGTAATAATTACATTATTGCCTGATAAAGAATAAATATAATCTCCATCAGTCTTAATAATATCCGCTTCATCTACACCTTCCACTTGTATATTAGTCTTAGAATAATCTTTAGAAGTAGAAGCATCTTTTGCAGGAACAGCCTCACTTACATCTTCAATTACATCTGTTGTAGCTCCCCAACTATTCGTCTCATATCCTCTGTATACATAATTATTAAAACTAATACTAAATGGTAACATTAAAGCTCTTTCTAATAATGTAAAGTCTTCATAACTATCTTGTTCATAAAAACTATTTAATTGTCTTTCATTTCTAATACTTCTAATCTCTTTATTACTAGTAGTAAGTAAACTACAGGTGAAAATAACAAATATAATAATTAATAAGTAAAGTATTTTAGTTTTCCCTTTCATACTATTCCTCCTAACTTATAATAATTTTATCACAATATTTATTTCTTTAGATATATATTCTTTCCATAACTTTGTTTTCATCTAAATCTTTAAGTGAAAAGATATGATCTTCATAGACAATATAACTTTTTGTACTACCTCTTCTAGGCAATGTAATACTACCTGGATTTATAATTACTTTACCTCGGTCTCTTTCCAGTATTGGAACATGAGTATGACCAGAGATTAAAATATCATACGGAATTTCAGGTAAATGGTCTCTATAATAGTAATGTCCATGTGTCATTAAAAATATTTTTTTATCGATTGTCATATTTATGTATAACTTATTAATATCAAAATTTAACAATTTAATATCATATTCATAATCACAATTTCCTCGTACTGCGATAATTTTATCTTTATAACCATTTAATAGATTAGCCAATTTTTTTGGATTGTAACCTTCTATTTCTGGTCCTGCTAAAAGATCTCCTACTAAAAACATACAATCAAAGTTAGGATTATCTTTAAGAACTTTTTTCATATTATCAAAATTACCATGAATATCTGATACAATTAATATTTTCATAATTACCTCTCTATTAAGCTTAAACTTACTTTATTCTTTTCTAATGAAATATCATCTACCCAACAATCTACTATATCTCCCACACTATATAAATCACTAGGGTGTTTAACATAACTATTAGATAGTTTAGATATATGAGCTAATCCATCATCATGTAAACCAATATCTATAAATAAACCAAAGTCCACTACATTACGAACTGTTCCTTGCAATTTATCTCCAACATGTAGGTCTTTAATATCTAAGATATCACTCTTTAGAATTGGTTGAGGATATTCATCTCTTGGATCTAAATTAGGCTTTTTTAAACTACTTATTACATCTTCTAATGTATATTGGTCTGTATTTAATTTAGAAGCATATTCTTCTACTTTTAAATTATCTAATTTATCTATTAATTCTTTAGTACCAATATCAGTAATAGACATATTAAGTTCCTTTAATAAATTTAGAGCTATATCATAGCTTTCAGGATGAATAGCAGTAGAATCTAATATATTACTACCTTCAGTTATACGAAGAAATCCTATTGCTTGTTCATATGCTTTATCTGATAATATCTTTTTCTTTTTTATTTCTTCTCTAGAACTAATTCTACCTATTTTTTCACGATAATCGATTATTTTCTTTATTGCAGCTTTAGTAATACCTGAAACATAATTTAATAGTGAAGGGCTAGCTGTATTAATATTAACTCCTACACTATTAACACATTTTTCTACAACAAAATCTAGAGAATCTGATAGTTTTTTACCAGAAACATCATGTTGATATAGTCCTACTCCAATACCTTCTGGTGGTATCTTTACTAGTTCTGCAAGAGGATCTTGTAGTCTTCTACCTATACTCACAGCACTTCTTTTTTCAACTGCTAAATCAGGGAATTCTTCAATAGCTACTTTAGATGCAGAGTAAATTGAAGCTCCTGCCTCACTTACAATTACATACTTACAATTTAAATTATATTCTTTAATCATTTCACTACAAAGCTTTTCAGATTCACGAGAAGCAGTACCATTGCCAATAGCAATAATATCAACATTATATTTTTTAACTAAATTAGCTACTATTTCTTTAGTCATCTTAATATTCTTTTCTTCTTGTCCTTTTAAGAATGGTTTTACTACAATACTATCTAAATATTTACCAGTTTTATCAATAATAGCTAACTTACAACCATTAACATATCCAGGATCAAAAGCAAGTACTACTTTTTCCTTCATTGGAGGAGTTAAAAGTAATGCTTCTAAGTTCTTACCAAAGTTTTCTATGGCAGCTACTTCAGCTTTTTCAGTCAAGTCACTACGTACTTCACGTTCTACTGAAGGCTCTATTAATCTTTTATAAGAGTCTTCTATTGCTTCAATAACATATTTAGTTACAAAGCTCTTATCATTTCTAATAACTTTACTTTTTAAATAAGCAATTATCTCATCTTTATTAACATCTATACTTACATTTAATACTTTTTCATTTTCTCCTCTATTTAAAGCTAATATACGATGAGGCTTAATATGTTTAACTGCTTCATTATAATCATAATACATTTCATAAGTCTTATTTTCATCTTTAGCATCTTTCTTTATTTTAGAAATAATTGTTCCATTCTTATAAAAATAACTTCTTATATATTTTCTATATGAAGCATTATCACTTATCCATTCAGCAATAATATACTTAGCCCCAGTAATAGCATCATCAGTATTCTTAACTGTCTCATTAAGAAATTTCTTAGCCATATCATCTATGTTACCGGTAGTTGGAAAAGACATAATCATCTTAGCTAATGGTTCTAAACCTGCTTTAATAGCTTCTGTAGCTTTAGTCTTTTTCTTTTCTTTATATGGTCTATATAAATCTTCTACTTCTACTAATTTATTACATTTTAAAATAGATTCTTTTAATTCATCAGTAAGTAATCCTTTTTCATCAATAAGTCTTATTACATCTTCTTTTCTCTTTAAAAGACTTTCTTGATAGGCATATACATCTCCTATCTTTTTAATAGCTTCTTCATCTAATCCACCGGTTGCTTCTTTCCTATATCTAGCAATAAAAGGTATAGTATTATCTTCACTTAAAAGAGTTAGTACTGCATTAACTTGCTTTGTACTGATATTTAGCTCATCTACTATATCTTTAATAATCATTTCGTTCATAAAAACCTCCATCTTGCATGTATTATTATATCATAAAAGAGTAGGATTTGTCCTACTCCTAATAACCATATCTTAAGATTTCAAATGTTAGATTATAATGAGTTCCATATCTAGAAGCTTCTGCTTCACTAGTACATAATAAATCAAACATAAATCGTCTACCAATACCAATATTTCCTCCGCGATCTAAAACAATAGCATTAAAGTCACTTCCAACACCTTTAATTCTTACAATTGTACCAAAAGGATATTTTTTGTCGCCAGCAACTATTCTTACAGTTCCATATGTTTTATCTTGATATGTAATACTTTGTCGAGCATCAAAACCAGTTGCAAGATGACCACTACACCCTACACAATCAGGTCCATAAGCTGACATAGTACCAGTTTGTTTTTCTAAGACATCAGTAACAACAGAAGCAACTACTGCATTATTAACTACATTCTCTTCTACTTTAGCTACTGACTCAGTAATAGGTCCTTCTTTTTCTTCTTGTTTTTCTTCTTCTACTACTTTTTTCTCTTCTGTTGCTTCCTCTTTTTTATCCTCTATCTTTTTAAAAGATACTTGTCTTAATTTATCACTAGTAATACTCTTAGACAGCTGTTCTGTTGCAATATTTTCACGATTAGGATTCAAACATAGTGAGGCAACAATTGCCGCTACTAAAAATACATTAATTACAATATTAAATCGTTTCATAATAAAACTCCTCGTATAATGATTTTATCATTTATTTGAGGAGTTTACAATCCTAATATTGTCTTTCACATGAATAGCCAGATGCATTCATATTCTTTTCAATATAATCCATATCCTGACCATTTACATATTGTGGACTAGTACCACCAGCTTCTGTATAAGCAGCTGTTAATTTTTCTTCATCTAAATCAGCATATACAAAAGATTGCTTTTCAAATAGTTTTCCTTCAGAATAATCACAAGTTACATTAACACCTTCAATACTAGCAGTAAATTGTTTAAGTAATTTACATTTATCTGCTAAATTATCTAGAGTTTCTTCATCTGAAGTAGGATCACCTTTAGTAGTAGAATTATATTCTAATTTTTCTAATTTATTATCGGTAAATCCAAAAGTTAACTTATACTCTTTATCTAAATTAGTAGTATTAGTTTTATAAGTACAAATTAATCTACCTGTTGTTATCTTAACTTCTTTAGCTTCTTGTCCACCTGCTTTTAATTCATTAACCATTGTAGTTATTTGTGGTAAGAATATAATAAAAGCTATTAAAAATATAAAGAATAATATTAAAGAAACCATTTTACCCTTACTTGGAGGTGTATAATTTATTTCAACTTTCTTTAAATCTTCATTAACTACTTTATTAGGATCTTCTTCCTTAACAGGTCCAATATTACCAATAACTCCTGGATTAGCAGTTCTATCTACGAAAGAAGGATCTACTGTTTTCTCTTCAATTTCGATAGGTCCGTCTACTGAAACACTTGGTGTAAGAGGCTCAGTATTAGTAGAATCAGTACCAGTAGTGCTTGCTTCTGTTGGATTATTTACTATTGGTAACTCCTGAGTTACATTTTCATTATTAGTTACATTTTCTGGAGTAACATTATTATTTAATTCACTATTATTATCCACACAATCAACTCCTATTCTAGAGTAATTATATCACACTTATTTATCTTAAACTAGATATTTTTTCTTGAAAATTATCACTTTTAATTATATAACTACCAGCAACTAAAATATCTGCTTCTTTACATTTATCTTTAGTAATATCATTAATTCCCCCATCAACGCTAACTACAGCCTTAATATTATATGAATTTAGGAGTGCTTTGACTTCTTTTATTTTTTCTTCTGTTTCCAAAATAAACTCTTGTCCACCTTTACCAGGATAAACGCTCATTACTAGAACATAATCTAAATATGGTAAATATGGTATTAATTCATTAACTTTAGTATCTGGACTAATTGCTAGACCACATTTAATAGAATAACTCTTAATAAGTTCTAAATCCTTTAAAATATCTTCATCGATTTCAACATGAATAGTAATATATTCAGTGTTAAGTTCAGCATACAAAGGAATATACTTAGAAGGATCTTCTACCATTAAATGAACATCTAGTCTTTTGGAAGTATACTCATAAATATGACGCATTTCTCTAAAAGGCATAGTCTTATTAGGAACAAATTTACCATCCATAATATCAACATGAATATAATCAACATCAGTATTATTTAACTTAGTCAAATCCTCGGGAATATTCTTACTACTTAAAAATGATGCACTAACTTTCATTTTTATCAACTCCTATAAAATTCAAATAATTATGATATCTACTTTCCAATATATTATTCGCTAAAACTTCTTTTTTTACGACACATTCTTTTTCATTGGTATGAGTACAATCCTTAAAAGGGCATGGATGAAGTTTAAATTCTACAAAGGCATTTTTAATATCTTCTTTACTATAATTATTAAATTCTAGTGAAGAAAAGCCTGGAGTATCCATTACTTTTCCTCCCATAAATTCAAACAATTCAACTACTCTAGTAGTATGTTTACCTCTACCTAATGCATGAGATATTTCTCCAGTTTCTAAATCCCAATCTGGATTTAATTTATTTAATAAAGTACTTTTACCCGCACCTGTTTGTCCCGTAAATACACTTGTTTTATTACTTAGCATTTCTTTTAATTTGTTTAATTCTGTATTAAATACTACTTCATACCCAATTTCCTTATAATAATTTAATATTTCATCATATTTTTCAAACTCATTATCATTTACTAAATCTCTCTTAGTAATACAGATAATTGGTTTAACATGATTTATTTCCATAAGTACAATAAATTTATCCAATAAATTTAATGAAAAGTCTGGGCTCTTTAAACTAGTAATTAAAAAGGCTTGATCAATATTACTAACTTTAGGTCTTTGAAAGACATTTTTTCTATCAAGTATCTTTTCAATTAATTTTTTTTCTTTACTGAAAAGAACATAATCCCCTACTACAGGAGTAATATGTTCTTTTCTAAATATACCACGACATTTACAAGGATAAATCTCATTTTCATAACTTACAAAATATAAATCACTACTTATTTTAATAATTTGTCCTTTCATAATTTCCCCCCTATGGAGTTGCTGGTTCTTCCTCTTTCTCTTCTGTCTCCTGTGGTTCAGGAGTCGGAATTGTAGTTGGCTTTGGTTTTGGTTTAACAGCAACTGTAACTCGTAATGTTGTTCCTTTAATAATTGTTGTTCCTGCAGTCCTTGATTGACTAATAATTGTTCCTGGCGAATATGCTTCTGTTTCTTGCTCAACTTTCTCTAATACCAATTCATACTTATCGCAGAAAGTAGCAGCATCATCAACACTCCATCCTTCACCAGCCATATCTGGGAACTTATCAACTATATTAGGAGTATATAGAATCAAATCATCACCTTTTTTAACTTTTGTTCCTTTAGGTTTTGATTGTCCAATAATTTCATCTTCATCCTTATACTCTTTAGTTTGATCTTCAGGCTCTTTCTTTTCAATATTTACTACTAATCCATATTTTTCTTCTAATCTAGTCTTTATTTCAATAGAATTTTTACCTTTATAATCTTCTAAAGCAATAGTTTCTTCTCCCTTAGATTTATAAATCGTTACTTTAGAACCTTTTTTAACACTTCTACCTTTAGCAGGACTTGTTTTTACAACTCTATTTTTCTTAATCTTAGAAGAAAATACAGTTTTTACATCTTTTACTTCAAAACCAGATCTTTTTAATCTCTTTTCACATTCACTAACTTTTAACTTTTCACAGGCAGGAACTGTAACAGCTTTCTTATTAGAAAATGCTGGTACAATAAAGAATAAAATTATTAATAATAAAGCACTAGCACCAAAAATACTTGCTAAAATAATAATTAATTTCTTACTATTTTTATCTTGAATATCATCAATGTCAGTTGCATCTGGTTGTTCAATAGTCTTCTCAGTAAAATCACCAATATCATCAGTTGTTTCTAATTTAGCTGTTTCCTCTAATTTCTTAATTCTTTTACTATCAATTTCATTTTCAGGATACTTATATTGATAAACTGGTTCATCCATACGACTATCATCTAGTGCAGTTAATAAATCTTCATGCATACTACGAGCACTATCATATCTATTTTTAGGATTTTTAGCAGTAGCTTTCTTTACAATATTTTCAATACTTTGAGGTATTGCACTATTCTCTTCTCTAAGACTAGGAAGAGGCTCTCTCATATGTTTAAGAGCTATTTCTACTGCATTATCTCCTTTAAATGGTAATGATCCACTAAGTAATTCATAGAAGATAATTCCCATTGAATAAATATCACTTTTAATTGTACATCCTTTTCCACTAGCTTGTTCTGGTGGTAAATAATGTACACTTCCCATTACTGAATTAGTTTGGGTTAATTGCGTAGAATTAAGAGCCATTGCTATACCAAAATCAGTAATTTTGATTTGTCCATCATCTTTAATCATAATATTCTGAGGTTTTAAATCTCTATGGATAATATATGAATCATGGGCATGAGCCATTCCATCAGTTAATTGACTCATTATATCTATAGCTTCGCTTAAAGTAAGTGTTCCTCTCTTCTTTAATAATTGTTTTAGAGTTTTTCCTTCAATATACTCCATAACAATATAGTAAAGGCCATCATCTTCTCCAACATCATACATTTCTACTATATTTGGATGTGCTAGTGATGAAGCAGACAAAGCTTCTCTTTGAAATCTTCTAACAAATTTTTCATCATTAGATAAATCTCCACGAAGTACTTTAATTGCGACATTTCTATCTAGGATTGTATCATACCCTAAATAAACGTTAGCCATACCACCTTCGCCAATTGATCTAATCACTTCATAACGATCATTAATTTTTTGCCCCTTTGTTATCACTTGTCTTCACCTTCTTCTGTACGAACCAAATAAGCAACCGAAATATTATCTGTTCCACCCCTATTATTAGCCTTACTAATTAATCTATTTACTTTTTCTTCAACTGTACCTTCTCCTAATAGAACTTTCTCGATATGTTCACGATCTAACATTCCAGTAAGTCCATCACTGGATAATAGTATTTCAGTAATCTCCATATCACAATCAAAAATATCAATATCAACCTCAGCTGTTGTTCCTAATGCTTTCATCAACACATTCTTTTTCGGATGAACACTAGCTTCTTCTTTAGTTAATTCACCAGCACTAACCAATAAATTAACTAAAGTATGATCATAAGTAACTTTGTGAAGATTATTATCTTTCATCACAAAACCACTTGAATCTCCTACATTACCAAACAGCAAAAAATCTTTAGTTAAAATTGCTGAAACTAAAGTAGTACCCATTCCTTTACTTTCAGGATGATTTTTTTCATATTGAAAAATTAAAGTATTAATTTCATCAACAGAATCCCTTATCCAGTTAACTGCATCAACCTTACTCATATTACGAAAAGATTCTTTAAAATGTTTTCCCAAATAACTAATTGCAATAGAAGAAGCAACTTCTCCCGCAGAATGACCACCCATTCCATCTGCAATTGCCATTAATACACTACCCTCATCATTCTTAACTATTATTACACTATCTTCGTTATGGTCCCTAACCATACCCGCATCAGTTAAATAAAATGATTTCATAGTTCCTCCTTTTTACTTCTAAGTTGCCCACAAGCAGCACTTATTTTGCCACCAAATTCTTTTCTGATTGTAACTCCGATACTATTCTTTTTAAGTATATCATAAAATCTCATAATTTGAATAGTATTTGTTCTCTTAAAATCAATATTATTAGTTTCATTATAAGGAATTAAATTAATATAACAATTAAGACCTTTAACTAATTTAACTAATTCTAAAGCACAATCTTCACTATCATTAACATCTTTCAATAAAATATATTCAAAAGTAAGTCTTCTATTAGTCTTTTTTAAATATATCTTTAAAGCATCCATTAATTCTTTCAAAGGATAAGCTTTATTAATAGGCATAATCTTATTTCTTAATTCATCATTAGGAGCATGCAAACTAATAGCTAAATTAATCTGCATATCTAAATCACTAAATTCTAATATCTTAGGAACTATACCACAAGTACTAACAGTAATATGTCTAGCCCCTATACTTATTCCTTTAGGATCATTAATAATTCTAAAGAATTTAATTAAATTATCATAATTATCGAATGGTTCTCCAATACCCATAACTACTACATGACTAATTCTACTACCTAATTCTTCTTCAATTAATAATATTTGTAAGACCATTTCTGATACTTCAAGATTTCTAACTTTCTTTCTTCGTCCAGATTCACAGAACTTACAACCCATATTACAACCAACTTGAGATGAGATACAAACACTAGTACCATAGTCATGGAACATTAAAACTGCTTCTATATGTTCTCCATCATTAAGTTCAAACAAATACTTATGAACATCTTGATCTTTTTCTACATTAACTATTTTAATATTATTTAGAATATAATTCTTTTTTATTTCTTCAAGTACTTCTTTCTTAATATTAGTAACATCATCAAAAGATTTTACTCTTTTTACATATAACCAATCAAATAATTGATCAGCATGAAATTTCTTAGAATTAATACTTAAAAAGTACTTTTCTAAATCTTCTCTAGTTAAATTATAAATACTAGTCATCTTACCACTTCCAAGTAATTATATTATATCATAATAAAGAAAAAGATAGTTAATTATTAACTATCTCTTTTATTTCACCAAACTTACTATAATTAAGACTTATTTCCAATTTATTATTACAGTCTTTTTCATAGTCACAATAACTATCTAAATGATAAGTTATTTCATCCATAACACTATTATTACTAGTACTAATAGTTATACTATTAGGCTCTTCATCAATATCTGTTTCTTTATTATCAAAAATACTATTAATAGTATTACTAGATAATAAGAAATTATATTTAGTAACACCACTTTCATAACTAGTTTTAGAATCATAGGTAGCCATTTCTAATAAACTTTTAGTATTATTGAAATCAATGAATTTAGAATACAAATACGGATTAACTACTTCTTTATCATCTACATAATACTTATTACCATCAAAATAATACTCTTTATTGTTAAAAGTGAATAATTCTTTGTCATCATATCTATCTCCAACATAGACATATTTAGTATTATCTTTAGTAATTATATACTCAAAGTGATAATTATTATTTTCTACATAACTAGTATTAAAAGAATAAGAATTTCCTAGTTCATAATCTTTTTCATGATATTGTCCATCACCACTAAATTTAAAAATAATTATTAGAATTAAAAAGATAAGAAAATAAAAGCCAAAGAAAAGAATTCCTTTTCCTCGAGGAGTTTTATACATTTCTCTAATTAATCCTATAACTTGTTTCATTCAAACACCTTACCTAATAATTTATCCTTACCTATACCATTAACATAACTATTACTATCCATCATCTTTTTACCAAATGGCTTTATTTTAGTTATGATAATAGATCCATCATTAGTTTTTACAACGATACCTTGTTTAGTAATATCTACTATTTCACCATTAATACCTTTATATTCTTTATCACTAATAATAGAATCATATATTTTCATTTCTCCACCAAATAAAATAGCATTAGCTCCTGGCACTGGAGATAAACCCCTAATTAAATTAAATACTTCTCTAGTACTTTTATTAAAATCAATATGTTCTTCTTCTCTTTTTATATTATAAGCAAAAGTCACTTCAGCTTCATCTTGCTTAATTCTTTCATTAGTACCATTTATAATACTAGGTAATGTTTCAAGTAATAATTCTTTACCTAAAACACTTAATTTATCATGTAAAGATTCTAAATTATCACTATCTAGTATTTCTATTTCTTTTTGACTAATAATATCTCCATCATCCATCTTAACATCCATATACATAATAGTAATACCAGTAGTCTTATAACCATCAATAATGGCTTTATGTATAGGAGCTCCTCCCCTTAATTTAGGAAGTAAAGATGCATGTACATTAATACATCCAAGTTTAGGACAATCTAAAATTACTTTTGGAATTATTTGACCATAAGCACATGTTACTATTATATCTGGATTTAACTTTATTATCTCATCATAATCTTCTCTAATTTTAATTGGTTGAAATACAGGAATATTATGCTTAAGAGCTACTTCCTTAATAGGAGTATTTTTTAATTCTTGCTTTCTACCTACTCTTTTATCTGGTTGACTAACTACTAAAATAACTTCATAGTTTTCGATTAAACCTTCAAGTACTGGAACAGCAAAATCTGGTGTTCCCATAAATATAACTTTCATCTATATCCCTCTTATTATCATAAATATTGTAATAATAACCCCTAATGTAATTAATAATGCTCCAGCAATTAATAAAACTGATACTGAACCATAAGTATCCATAAATTCTTTGTTGTCTTGTTCTAATTTAGCCAGTTCAAGCTCTTCTTGATGTTCATCTTCTACACTTTTTTTATTCTTTTCACTATAATAAGCATCTAAAGTAACAATATAAACATTTTCTTTCGGTATTACTTCAGTACACATAATTCTACTCTTCTTAGAACTTAATAATCTATCTGCAATATCATAAATATCTTCATCACTATTAAGATAATCATTTATATCAATATTCTTATCTTTAAATTCATTTCTTTTTACTAATAATAAACTAACTTTCTTATCTTCTCTATGTAATAAATCCCATTCATCTTTTACTAAATCTAAAATATATTTTTTATCATTTTCATTAAATAAATTATTACTCATAAACCTTTTCAAATAGCGTATCGTAACATCATAATCATCTATCAAATAACCATCTTGTCTAGATCTTTTGCCAAAATATTCTTCATTAGCTAGGAAGCTTGAAAAAAAACTAGGTCCATAAATTGAATAATAACAGCCCATTAAGAAATCATCAGTAAATGTTACATCCTTTTTAGTAAAATCTTTCTCAATTATATTGTTAACGTTATACTTAGCAAAAATTTCATTTAATTTAGTAAATTTATCATAATAATTTTCATAGTTTTCAGGATCAAAGCCATTTTCTTTAATACTTTCAGTATAGCTAGTATTAAAACCATGGACATAATAGCCATTAACTATATATTTATTATAAATATATTCAACAATTATCTGCTTAGATTCAGATTTTTTAGTATCTTTAATATCTAGTTTAAATGTAATTAATTTACACAATAATTTATTTATACCTACAATAATATCTTCATAATTATCAATCTTTTTATATAGTCTATCTAGTTGCTCCATAAATTCATCAAATAAATATACTTCATCAAATAGTAATGAATACTTATATAAAGATTCATAGAAAATATAAAGTGCTAGTTCATTACTAATAGTAATTTTACGATCAGCAAAACTTTTTAATTCTTTAGCAAAATAACGATCATTATTCTTTAATTCACCAATAAAATTACGAACATCTTCTCTAATCAACAATTCTTCTAACACTTTATCACCTCCTATCAATCTTTTAATTTGTTTTTTATAATCTAAAATAAGCTACAACATAGTAAATAACGCCTAAAATTATTATTGATCCTAAAATTAATAATAGTAATATTACAAAAGGATTCTTTTTATCATAATATCCTTCTAATTGAGTAGAAGAATCTTGCATTAACTTTTCATATTCTTCTCTCTTCTCTTTATTAACCTCTAATTCTTTATTTTCGTTATCCATAACACACCTCTATCTTATATAAGAATACCATATTTTAAAGCATTTGACTAGGATTAAAGTCAATATCGATCTTTACTTTACTATTAGTTTTGTAATGTTCTAATATTTTATTAAGTAATGGAATTAATAAATCATCTTGTTTGTATTTCAATAAAATATTATAACGATATGTATTATTCATCTTAAAGATACTAGCATTGCTAGGTCCTAGAATTATTGTAGAAGTTAAGTTTCTTTCTAAACTTCTTTTTATTTTATTAGCTTCATTAAGTAAATAATTAGTATCTTTACCACTAATTCTAATATTACATAAATAATAATATGGTGGATATTTAAGTTTTCTTCTAATATTCATTTCTTCTTCATAAAAAGCTAAATAATCGTGATTTCTAACTAATTTAATTGCATAATGTTCAGGATTAAAAGTTTGTATAATAACTTTACCTTCCTTTTCACTACGACCACTTCTACCAGCAACTTGATCAAGTAATGAGAATGTATTTTCACTACTTCTAAAATCAGGAATATTAAGTGATGTATCAGCATTAATAACTCCTACTAAAGTAACATCAGCAAAATCTAATCCTTTAGATACCATTTGAGTACCAAGAAGAATATCATATTCATGATTTTTAAATGATTCAATTATCTTCTCATGCATACCTTTCTTACTAGTAGTATCAAAGTCCATTCTAACTATTTTACTAGTAGGAAATTGCTTTAATAATTCCTCTTCAATCTTTTGCGTACCTACTCCTAAATTACTTAAAGAAGATTCTCCACATTCGGGACATTTACTATATACCTTTCCTCCATGTCCACAGTAATGGCATCTTAAAGTATTACTACTCTTATGGAAAGTCAAAGTAATATCACAATTAGGGCACTTAAAAGTATAACCACAGTTCTTACAACTAACAAAAGAAGCATACCCACGACGATTAAGTAAAAGAATTACTTGTTCATTTCTTTTTAAGCAATTACTAATTGATTCAATTAAACTGGGTGAAAAGTAGCCTTTACTTTTACCTAAATTTTTATTCATATCAACTATTTCTACTTCAGGTAATTTTTTACCATTAATACGATTAGGTAATTCAAGCAATTTAAATACTCCTTTTTTGGCTCTAGCCATGGCTTCAAGTGATGGAGTAGCACTTCCAAATACTACAGGAGCATGATTAGTTTCTCCTCTAATCAAAGCTATCTCTTTAGCACTATATCTAGGACTAGGATCACTTTGTTTATATGAATCACTATGTTCCTCATCAACTATAATTACTCCAAGATTATTAAGAGGAGCAAATATAGCACTTCTAGCCCCTATAACAATAGATGCTTCTCCGCGATATATTCTTCTCCATTCATCATACTTTTCTCCATCACTAAGAGCAGAATGAATAGCTGCTATTTTATTACCGAAACGTACTTGAAAACGATTTATCATTTGGGGAGTTAAACTAATTTCAGGAACTAAAACAATACTAGTCTTACCCTTCTTTAAGTAATGATCAATTATCTCCATATATACTTCTGTCTTACCAGAACCAGTAACTCCATATAATAAATAAGCTTTATCAGTACCATTAATAACACTATTAACACAAGACTCTTGATCAGGAGTTAGCTTCTTTATTTCTCTACTTTCTTCTTTATAATCTACTCGGTAATGTTCTATTTTCTCTTCTATAAGTACTCCCTTTTTAACAAGAGTGTTAACACTACTAAGAGAAATATCAGCAAGTTCTTTTCTTATTACTTTACCTTTTTCTTTAACCAAATCTATTATCTTTAATTGATTATCATTAAACTTACCTTCTACAGTACCTAAACTATAATAAGTATCATATTTAATATTAATTGTATTATTCTTTTTAGCTTTAAGTTTTAAAGCTTTAGGTAGCATAGTCTGATAACAAGACATCAAAGTAGCAAGAGTCTTATCTCTAATAATCTTACCTAACTCTAATAATTCATCATTTAATACTACATCTTTATCTACAATATCAATTACTTCTTTTAAATCATCCAACTCACTAGAAGACTTTATTTCCATAACAAAACCTTCAAGAGTCATTCTACCAAAAGGAACTGATACTCTGATTCCTACTTTAATATCATCAACTAAATTATCAGATACTTTATAATCAAATATCTTATCTACATTACGATTAGTAATCTCAACTAAAACACCTACTATCAAAGTATCACCTCCACTATTTATATTATACCAAAGAAAAAGAAATATTATTGACTAATATTTCTTGAACTATTTTGGAATACTCTATCTATGGCAAAATCTCCAATAATCAATTCTGTCGTATTTCTTTTTTTGATTTTGCTGTGCCTAAATTCGTTTTCGCTTCTTTTGGAACCATCTTCAAATATAATCTTCCTGTCACAATTGCCAAGCCATCGTGGATCTCAGGTTATTATAAGAACCTATCTATGGCTTGGAGAATCAACTATTATTAGAAGCTGACGCAGGAAGAAGATCCATCACTATTAACACCACAGATCCAATGACCGTCGTGCGCATAGACATAGCCATTCGCATAGGTATTGGAATCCAATCCTGACACACTACAGTGGAAAATGGAAGTATAATCCGTACAATTTGCACTTCCAAAAGCACTTAATAAAACTGCTTTATTACTTTCATAGTATGGACTATCATTATTATAACTATTTGTCGAAGAATTATATGTTGATCCTGCCCCTCTTAAATAATACGTTCCAGCAGTCATTCCTGAGTTAGCATTTGCCATTGCCGAGGTTACTACAAACTCTACATAACTTTCTATTACTACTCCACTTTGAATCGTGTGTTTTAAATAGTATGGTCTGTTTGAAAATGCTGCCATTGCTTCTGCTGCACTACTATATTGTGTTATTCCATTTGGTATCGCTTGTCCTATGTTTGTTGGTGTACTACTTACTGTATACTTTGCTACTACACGTTCTACTTCTGTTGCATTTTCAGTAGCTTGCCTATAAGTAACAGTAAATTGTAGGCTTAATGTTTGATTAGATGCTGGTAATTGATTAGCATTTATATCAGTATTGTATTCTATTCTTACTTTGTATTTTTCAATTGTGTTGTGTAGCAATTGATGATTTGGTTCTAGTGCTACTCCATCTAAATATGTTACTGTATATTTTAAATAATCTGGTAATGTTGTGATAGTTGCTCCATTTAATTTAGAATCTATAGTATCTATCATTGCATCTATAGTACCAGCATTTACTGCATCTACAGTAAATTCATAATAATCTCCTGGTGTATTTAATATAATACTATAATTAACTGTTGTACTATTAGATATTGTAGGTGCTGTAACTACATTTGTTCCTGATACAGATCCGTTAGTTATTTGAACATTTGCCCAATGTACATCCCAGTTAGCACTATTTACTTGAGCAGTACCATTGATATTTAGATCACTATTAATATAGGCATATCCTATGCCTAGCCCTAGTACTAATATAATCAAAAGAATTTTTATATTATCTTTATCTATTACCATACTTATTCTCCTATGTTAAGTATACTATGATTATACTTATGCTTCAAGTAATTTTAATCTTTTAGATTTAAATAACACTGTTCTTTTAAGAATTTAGTTATTTCTTTAGGATTATTAGTTTCATAATAGTCAATCAATAATTTTTTATAGTAATTTGCTAAATCTACAGGTATAACTATTAAGCCTTTTCCTTTAGATATTAAATAGTGATTTGCGAATATTACTGATGTTCTTTTATTACCATCAAGAAACATTTGTTTTCTTACAACATATAGTAATAATTCTATAGCTATATCTATATGACTTTTCTTTTTATTTGTTATAGTTTCTATATCTTTTTTTATTTCAGATTCAATTGGTAATTCTGGTTCCCATGTTGTTCCACCTATTGTTACTGGAGTCGTACGTAATTCACCAGCGCTATAATAAAATCCTTCTTCTACCAGTCTGTTAATTGTATTTAATACTGAATAATTAGTTGGAGATATTATAACATTCTTATTTAAAATAAACTCCCAAGCATGCTTTAAATTAATAATCTTCATAACATCATCAACTGACATATTATTTATTTTTCCACCTTCAATGATATTTTCAGTATCAGATAAGGTTGTCGCTACTCCCTCCAAAATAGCTTGAGTATAGATAGTTCCTGCTAAATGTTTTCTTGCAAAATCAATATTAATACTTACTTCTTTTGATATTTCTCCTTCAATATAATTTAACTCTTTTAAATCTTTCTCCATTTGCTTTATTTCTTTTTTTAATTCCTTTGATCGTAGATTATTATTTAGAATCAAATTATATAAAGTATCAGAATATTCTCCTATATACTTTGTTACTTGAATACCATTTTCTTTAGCATGAATATAAATATATTTATTACCATTCTTTTCACGCACTTCTATAGATCCATATATTAATTGCTCTAGTTCAAATTCTTTAATCTTCTTTTGGTCTAATAAATCTAGTAATTTCATATGTTTGGTCATAGTATCACCTCTGGAGTTATTATAACTCATAATTTTAAAAATGTGAAACTATTTAATAGTTTTTAACCCAAAAAGTTTCACACTAAAATAAAAAGAGACTATACATCTCTTTTATCTTCAAATAATTCATCAATATCATCTGTCAACAAGTCTGGTATATGTCTATATCTAGGTCTTGTATATAGTAATATAGTCATACTAGCAGTAAATAATATTAAGATTATAAATAAGATTATTATTACCATATTATCACCCAAATAGACGTAATATATCATTAAAAGTAATTACTACCATTAATAACATTAATAATACTAAGAATACCATATGAATCTTATTTTCTATTTCTGGATTTACTGGAGAACCTTTAATTAATTCAATGACTATAAATAAAATATGTCCTCCATCAAATGCTGGGATTGGTAGTAAGTTAATTACTCCAACATTTATACTTAAGAAAGCCATTAAATAAATCAAGTTAGCTATTCCTGCTTTACTTTGTTGTCCTACGATTGAATAAATTCCTACTGGTCCAGCTAATTGATTTAATCTAATTCCTCCCGTAAACAGATAAGCTAAAGTTATATACATTTGTTTAAATATAGAACCTGTCTTCTTAAAAGTATAAACAAATGCTTGTCCAATACCAGTAGTTTTCTTTTGTTGAATACCAATGCCATAACGATAAGCTTCTTCACCATTTTCTTTAATTTTCTTTGGTTTTATTTTATAAGCTATTTCTTCTCCAGTTTCTTTTTCTACTTTAATTGTATTCTTTTTCTTAGGATCTGCAATAGCTAAATATAAGGAAATATCATCACTAGTAGTTACTTTATGTTTATTAATTTCAATTACTTTATCCCCTTTAGTAATACCAGCTACTTGAGCAGCAGAATTATCTTCTACTTCAGTAATTACTGGGCTCATAGTAGAACCACCCCATACTAAAGCAATGAAGAATAATAATATAACTGCTAGAATAAAATTATTCATTGGACCAAAAACCATTATTAAGAATCTTTCCCAAGGAGTTTTTGATTGTAATCTCTTTTTCTTAGGAACTTTCTTTAGATCATCATCATCTAAATCTTCCCCAGCTAATTGGCAAAATCCTCCAATTGGAACAGCTCTAATTGAATACTCTGTTTCTTTACCTTGCTTACTCCAAAGCTTAGGCCCCATTCCAATTGCAAATTCATATACATAAACACCTGTTATTTTAGCAAAGATAAAATGACCAAATTCATGAACAAAAACTATTACTCCTAAAATAACAATAAATAATAACAAGTTAATTATAAATGACATAACACCCTCCTAAAGTATTCTTCCTACAAGTATGACAAATGTTAGTGCTACAAATATCAAACTATCAAATCTATCTAGTATTCCACCATGCCCTGGAATTAAATCAGAAAAATCTTTAATATCATAATATCTCTTAATTGATGAGAAAACTAAATCTCCTAATTGTCCAACTAAACATAATAGCGCTGTTAATACTATAACTAACACTAAAGATGCTTGCGTATTAATAACAGTTATATAGAAAGCACTAGCTGCAAAAGTACCCATAAATACTCCTCCAAATAGTCCTTCTACTGTTTTCTTAGGGCTTATCTTAGGAGCTAATTTATTCTTTCCTATTAAACTACCAACTACTAAAGCAAAAGTATCAGTAAGTGTAGTTATCAATAATAAGTATATGATATAAGTAATATCATAATTACGAGTAATAATAATTAAATTGAAACTTAATCCTAAAAATAATACTGAACCAATCATGAATAAAGCATCATCAAAATTATATTTCTTATTATCGTTAATAAAAACCATTGGTGCTAAAAAGACAAATATTAGCAATGACATTACACGATAATCAAAATTAAATTGAAAATCAATAGAATGAATATTACATAAACAAATACCCAATGTAACTACATAAGCAATTACTTTTAAGCTTACTGGAAATTTCTTCTGTGATTCTCTTACTCTTAACAATTCATAAACACTACTTACACTTAAGATAGCCATTAAAATAGCAAAAGGTAAATTACCAATAATTAAAAATGGTACAAAGATAGCTATTAATAAAATAGCTCCAAATATTCTTGTTTTCATTTTACTCCTCCAAATCTTCTATTTCTCTTATTAAATTCTAAAATAGCTTTATCAAATTCCTCATTATTAAAATCAGGAAAATATACTTTAGGAAAATAAAATTCTGCATAACTAGCTTGATACATCATAAAATTACTTAATCTTAACTCTCCACTAGTTCTAATTACAAAATCTAGTGGTGGTAAATCTTGATATAGATTTTTACTGATTAATTCTTCATCTATATCGTCTAATTCTATTTTACCATCTTTATATAATTCACATAATTTTTTAGTAGTATCAACTATTTCAGCATGAGATCCATAATTAAGACAAATATTAAGTACTAATGCTTTATTGTCTTTAGTTTCATCTACTAGCTTATCCATAGCTTTTAATACTTTTTCTGGTAATGGTTCTCTTCTACCTGAAAAAACTATTCTAACTTTCTTTTTCTTTAGAAATTCAAATTCTTTATTAAAAGTAGCTATAAATAAATTCATTAAAAAATCTACTTCTTTTATATCTCTTTTAAAGTTTTCAGTAGAAAAAGCATATAAAGAAGCATATTTTACTCCTACATCTACCATATGAACACATAGATCTTTTAAAGTAGAAACAGCAGTCTTATGACCATAAGTTCTAGTCTTACCTCTTTCTACTGCCCATCTACCATTTCCGTCCATTATAATTCCAACATGATTAGGTATAATTAACTTTTCTTCCATAATGTTACCTCAACTAAAATTATATAACAAAGGCAAAAAAAAAGAAAGTCTTTATAACTCTCTAGAATTTATCAATGTCAATTTTAATATACTTATTTTCATGTAATGCACTACTAGCTTGAACCAAAGTACGAATAGCATTAGCAGTTCTTCCTTCTCTACCGATTACTCTACCCATATCCGCTTCATCTACCATTACTTGAATAAGTATTACTCCTTCATCTTCTGTAGGAAATTCTTTAACACTAACAGCATCAGTATTAATTACTAATGACTTAACAATTTCTTCTGTTAATTCTACTACATTCATAATTAATTACCTTTCTTTTTAGAATCAGCAAACTTTTTCATGATTCCTTCTTTACTAAATAAGTTTCTTACTGTATCAGTTGGAATAGCTCCTGTATTTAACCATTTTAAAGCTTTTTCTTCATCAATCTTTACTTGTTCATCAAGTGGTTGATAAGTTCCAATTAATTCTAAATATTGTCCATCTCTTGGACGACGTGAATCAGTAGCAACAATTCTATAAGTAGGTCTTTTCTTTGCTCCTAATCTTGTTAATCTTAATTTTACTGCCATATTATCCCTCCATTTCTAATAACATAGATATTATAATAAATATATCTTGCCTTGTCAACATTTTTTTGTTGACAGAAAAAGATTATATAGTCTCTTCTATATAATCTTCTTTTACTTCATTATCAATAGTTTCTTCAATATGATTATCTTCTACTATTTCATCCCAAGGATCTTCTTCTAGATTAGCTTCTATTTTTACTTTAATATCTCCTATTAATTCAATACCTAATTCTTTTTCAATTACATACTCTATTTCGTTTCCGACTATATCAGCTTTAATACAATTAGGTTGTTTTAGGCTTCTTACTATTACTTCTTCATTAGTTATATTATCTCTTTCATGCATTTTAACCACTTCATGGTAAGTATTAGTCTCCTTAATAACATCAGTCTTAGTATCATTATCAAACGAATACCAGATATTAACATCATAACTACCATCAATTACAATTTTGTCATTACTTTTAGTACCATTAAAATTATGATTAATTACCCAACAACCCAATATGGTAGATGGATTAGTTACTTTAACTCTTTTAGTAGTAGTAAATAACTTTTTACCTTTAGAAACTACTGCCTTAGTTACAATTTCTTTATAATTAGCCATAAGTTCCTCCCAGTTTAATATATGTAAAAGCCTAAAAAAAAGTACTAAAAAGTACTAAATTAGTGTTATAATGATATTTAAGATAGGAGGGGATAAATTGGCATCATCTATTATTCACATAGCTATTGCAAAAAAGGTAGCTGAAAAAATAAAAGTAGAAAACCCAAGAGATTATTATTTAGGTGCAATTGCCCCTGATATTGCAAAACAAATTGGTATTAATAGAGATGTATCGCATTTTGTAATAAATTCTGAAACTGATATTCCTAACATAAATATATTTGTTAGAAGATATCCTTATTTCAAATATAATGACTTTGATTTAGGATACTATACACATTTATATGCTGATAAAGTTTGGTTTGGTGAATTTCTACCTAACTTTGTTCAAAATAATTCAATAAGATTACTAGATGGTACTATTGTTAATATGGAACCAGAAGAATTAGTACAAATGATTTATAATGACTATACTAATCTAAATATTAGAGTAATTGAACAACAAGATCTAGATTTATCTCTATTCTATGAAGAATTTAAAGTCCCTAAAACTAATATAACTGAAATACCAGTAAACAAACTAGATATATTAATTAATAAAATGGGTATTTTAATAGAAAATTCTAAGAAAGAAAAGACTTATACTTTAGATATGTTTCAAATAAATGATTATATTGATAGAGTTGCTAAAGAAATAATTGAAGAATTAAAAAAATACTAGATATCTAGTATTTTTTATTTAATAATTTATCAAAGTAATCATTTAAACTATCTTTTACATAATCTATCATTTTATTTACTTCTTCTAATTTTTCTAAATATATATTATAGATAGGTATCTCATTCAACTTAGATTCATACTCATCTAATTCTTTCTTTATATTAGAATCATAATTACTTCTAATATATTTTTTTTGTAATTCTTTTACTTTATTAATTAATTCTACTAATTCATTATTAGAATCCATCTGTTTCTTTATTTTTAAACAATCTTTATATTCAGGAGATTCTTTAATACAATCAATAACTTCATCTAAACTTTTATATAGCTTTTCCATCTAAACTCCATGTCTTCGCAGATTCTATTTTAACATCTACTATATCTCCTAAGTTTAATTCTTTAGAACTAGTAAAATTAATTAGCTTATTAGTTTCACTATATCCATAATACATATTTTTCTTATCACTAATACCTTCTACAAGTACTTTTAAAGTAGTTCCTTCTAGTTTTTTATTATTTTCTAAGAAGTATTTATTAACTACTTCATTTAATCGATATAGTCTCTCTTCTTTTTCTTTTAAAGTAGTATTATCCTTCAACTTACAAGCAGGTGTTCCTTTTCTTTCACTAAAGATAAAAGTAAAAGCATTATCATATTTACAATATTCTACTAGACTCATAGTCTCTTCAAAGTCTTCTTCAGTCTCTCCTGGGAACCCTACTATTATGTCTGTAGAGATAGCTACACCAGGAACTGTTTCTTTTATTTTGTTAAATAGTTCTAAATAACTCTCTCTAGTATACCTTCTACCCATAAGTTTTAATACTTTAGAAGATCCACTTTGTACTGGTAAATGAATACTAGGCATGATATTAGGATACTTTCCAATTACTTCAATCATCTTATCGTTAAAGTCCCATGGATGACTAGTCATAAATCTAATTCTAGGTATATCTTTCTTAGCTATTTCTTCTAGTAAATCACCTAAGTTATAGTCATCATATAAGTCCTTACCATAAGCATTAACGTTTTGTCCTAAAAGAGTTACTTCTTTATAACCATCTTTTATTAATTCATCTACTTCTTTTAAGATATCTTCTTTCTTACGACTTCTTTCTCTACCTCTAGTATATGGGACTATACAATAAGTACAGAACTTATCACAACCATAAATTATATTAACATATGCTTTATAACTATTAGCTCTTACTACTGGTAGTCCTTCGTATAGATCACCTTCACGAGAATATACTTCTATTTGTTGTTTATTCTCTTCGATAGCTTTATCTATTATTTTAGGTAACTCGTGAAGATTATGAGTACCAAGTACAAAATTAACAAACTTATAGTCTTTCATAATCTCTTCTACTACACTAACTTCTTGAGCCATACAACCACAAAGACCTATTATTAAGTCTTTTTTATCTGCCTTTAAGTGTTTTAGTCTACCTAGCATACCAAAAGCTTTATTGTGAGCATTCTCACGTATACTACATGTATTTAAAAGTACTAAGTCTGCATCTAAATAATCATCTACTTTTTTAAAACCAATACTTTCTAGTAAAGCACCTATTTTTTCACTATCATGTTCATTCATCTGACATCCATAAGTCTTAATAAAGTATGTCTTACCTTTATATTTATTTTTAATATTCTTATCTAAAACAAAGTCATATCTTTTCAAATCTCTTTTATCACGAGTTTTAGCTTCTAAAAAATCTGGTAAATGCATAATATCACCCCATCCAACATACATATAATATCAAATTAATATGAATTAGTAAATTAAAAAAGCAGATTACTCTGCTTCTTATTTATCCGATTCGAAATGCTGGTGAAACACCTGAAGAATAATGAGCTTGACTAATCGTATTTCCACCAGTAGAAGTCACCACATAAAAGTGTGTAGTATAACTGCCACTAGCCGTACGTGTCCACCAAGAACTACCATATGTATTATATTTCTTTATTGCTCCTTCAGTATTATTTGTTGTTCCCGAACCATATGTTACTTCTAAATTATTATAATAATCCAATTGTCGAGTACTTGCTTGTGCACTATCATAACCTGTTGTATTATATATTTCTTTCATATTTAACAAATATATTTTATCTGTTGAAACAAAATTTGTCTGACCGGAAGTTATATTATGACCTGATACTACTGTTGTATTTATTATTTTATTTCTTAAATCTGATGGCAACAGATTATAGATATCATTATTTAAATATGTTCGTAGTTCCGTTGCTGGCCAGCCCCCTTCACTTGTTGCGGTTGAATTCATTTGACGTGTCGTGATAATATCTTCAAATTCTAAAACAAATCCACATGCTGTTTGAGAGAAATCATTGGCATTACACTCGCTTGGTGTACTCATATTAGCTATTCTTATAGTATGTGTTCCATATGATCCCATATCTATTTTTCTAGTATCCCCAACACTATACATACTTGTATTTCCTGAACGCACATTAGATGCCATTGTCTCCCATGAATGTCCTGCAAACGGTGTTAACTTTTCTATTGAATCATCAGTTGCTTGTCTATATGTTACTGTGAATTGAAGACTTAACGTTTGATTAGACGCTGGTAATTGATTAGCATTTATATCTGTTCTATATTCTATTCTTACTTTATATTTCTCTGTTGTATTATGTAGCAATTGATGATTTGGTGCTAGTTCTACTCCATCTGAATATGTTACTGTATAGTTTAAGTATTCTGGTAATGTTGTGATAGTTGCTCCATTTAATTTAGAATCTATTGAATCTATCATGGCATCTATACTTCCACCATTTACTGCATCTACAGTAAATTCATAATAATCCCCTGGTGTATTTAATACTACTGAATAGTTTACTGTAGTTTGATTAGATATGGTCGGAGATGATGCACTTACACTACCTGTCGATACTTGTACATTAGCCCAATGTACATCCCAGTTTGCACTATTTACTTGAGCAGTACCATTGATATTTAGATCACTATTAATATAGGCATACCCTATACCTAGTCCCTTTTTTTACAAATAAAAAGAGGCTTATGCCTCTACCAAACTATTATTAATAATATTGTCTAGGATTATTGATCTATTATTTAAAATAGTATTTTTAATAGCTTCCATATTATTCTTTATATAAGTAATTAATTCTCTTAATTCTTTATCTAAGTCCTTTTTAATTAAATTATCAACTATTATTTCTAAATTACTTATTTTAGAATATTTACCATATTTTTTATTACTAACTGTAATATTAAATAGATTTCTAAATGAAAACATATTTATATCATTAAATCTCTTATCTTCTAATATTTTAAATGCTAAACACAAATGATTATTACGAAGAGCTAAATCTAAAGCTGTATCACCATTATTGTTTCTAATATTAGGTAGATAATTGCTTTTGCAATTTAATTGTTCAGCTACTTTAACTGCCATTAAAGAACTATCACAAGCTAGTATATGAGCAAAAGTATTACCCTCAATATTTTGATTATTAACATTCCAATTCTTCTTTTTCATAAGATTTAATACTAAATTATATTGTTTTGCTTTTAATAATCTAGTCATAACATCATTACCAACATTATCTAATAAATTAATATTCACTATATTATTCATTAGAATTTCTTCTACATCACTATATTGTCCTTGTTTAATATAAGTAAATATCAGGGATGGATCTTCCTTACAAGTATCAAATAATCGTTGTTTTTCGCATAACATTTCAAAACACCTCTTTTTGTACGTGACAGTTACCTATTCTAACAGAGGAGTCATATAGTGTCAAACTAAGTCGATTTATGTAGTTATAAAAAATTCTTATAGTCGTTTTTTTCTAAATAATACAAGCAAACAAAAAGAAAAATAGTAAAAATTATTAATAATTTTTACTATTTATTTTTTTTATACTTCTAATTATTCCAATGATTTTCTTATACTTATAAGTTTTTTTTATGCACTATTTATTTAAAAACTCTTTCATATAAAACTTACTATATCTACTCATTTCATTTGCAAAATAATCATAACCATACTCTTCTACTAAAGTGTCTTTATCACTAAACAAGTTAGTTCCAAGTCCTAATCTATCTCCTTCTATTTCAACACCCATACTAGCTAGTGTAGTTGGAAATAAATCCATAGTACTAAATTTTCTATTAGCAAACCTTCCTTCTGTAACAGCTGAATTAATAAACAAATTATATACACGTCTATCAGCATCTTCAGGATAAATACCAGACTGCATACTAATATGATCACCAACTATAATCACTGTAGTATCTTTGTAGAATGACTGTTTTGAAATCCAATTAGCAAACTTCTGTATTTGACCAGCACTACAATATATAACATCATAATACTGAATTCCAAATCTCTGAACACAAGTATTTTCTAAGTAACCATCTGTAAAATGCGTATCTGTAGTCAACATTGTAAAATTAAATGGTTTGTCTTTCTTAGCTAAATTAGTTATTTCTTCTTTAGCGTATTCAAACAGTTTAGAATCTTCATAACCCCACCAAACATAATAATCGTCGCTTATTTTATTTTTCTTTTTGGCAACATTATAATCATATATTTTATAATTACCATGTTCTTTGAAATAAATATCACGATTTCCAAAGCTTTTATCTGAACCAATCATATACATCTGGTTATAACCATTCGCTTCAAGAATATCACCTAAAGTGGTAGCTCCTGACAACATTGAAGAAAGTCTATTCTCAGTAGCAAACTCTCCACTAACCATAAGTGGTAATCCTGAAGTTTGAGCAACCATGGCTCCTGTAGTCCAAGTAGTTCCTGGAATTGACATTGCTCCACCAAATTTATTTGTATCAGAAAAACTAATGTTCTTAGCAGTTAATTCAGTTATTGGTTGTAATAAATTATAATCTGTTTCTCCACCTAAATCTTTTGAAAAATAAGTACTTTCAAGTGATTCAACATAAATATATATTAAATTCCTTTTTTTGCTTGGAAAAGTTAATTTAATATCATTTGGATTAACATAATGCTCTTCAATAAATAAAGATTCATGGATTTGATTATATAGATAATTAATAAATCCTATTCGATTAAGGCAACTATAGATAATATATATTGTACAAATAATAACAGTCAATTTCAGCAATAATTTCAAAATACTAGACTTTATTCCAAACAATATCTTTTTTTTCCATAATTTAATTTCTAAATTTATCTGCTTACAATCTAAATAGTTTAATATTAAAACTAATAAGCCAAAAAATATTAATGAACACATTACTGCAATAAAAAGACTATCTGCAACAAAACTAGTTAGGATAGATTTTTCAGCACTTTTTATAGGAGAAGTCAATTGAAACATTGCTTCATCAAAGCTTAAAAATGCAAATTTATTAATAGCCCAATTAGTTGATGATACAGATAATGATATTAAAAATACATAAATATATAACAGTATATATCTACATTTTTTCATTTTTAACTCTTTTCACTTTAAAATCAAAATTATTTTTGCAGTAATTAAATATTCTAGGCAAGCAATATGCAATAATCATACTACTTGCAAGATATAAAAAGCAGAATTTTATAGAGCCAGAATCACTTAATGACTCTTTTGCGCGTCCTATCATTATCAACATAAGTAACATCAACAAATTAATAGCACAGCAATAAACTCCGTATTCAATAAGCATTTCATTTATACTCTTTTTTTCTTTTCCATAATTAATAGATATAAACGCTGGTAATAAAAAAATAATACTTTTCATTATATCCCTCCTTGTTTATTATAGCATATTGGAAGAAAAAAAATAAAGAGCTTTAAGGCTCTTTATTTTAATTTGTTTCCACATTTACTACAGAATTCATCATCTGCTCCAACAGCAGCTCCACACTTAGGACAGAATGCTCCTCCTGCAGCTGGTTGAGCTTCTCCAGCTCCACCTTTCATTTGATCAACATCAGTACCTTGTCCATTGAACGCCCCAGCTACAGCACCTTGCATCATGCCTCCGCTAGCCATGCCGACCATACCGACACCCATCATACCATTCATAGCTCCATTTTCATTGTTTGCTGCATCAACAACAGCATCTCCAAAGCTTCCAACAAGCTTTCCTTGTTGCATGTAAGCATTTGAAGAAAGTTCGTATTGATCAATTTTCTTATTAGATTCATCATCAAGAGTAACACTTTCAATTACAAATCCAATTAAGCTAATTCCACGATCTCTAATTGGCTGATCAAATACTTTTGCATCCATTGCAGTCTTAATTTCATCAGTAGCACTTGGTAATTCAAGTACTGGAGTTTTATGAGCAGCAGTACCTAATTCATTAAGTACATTTTGGAATGCCCCAATTACTTCACTTCTCATTTGTTCTAATATTTCATCTTTTCTATACTCTTCAGCAGTACCAGCAATTTTACTCATAAAAGTAGCTGGATCACTAATCTTAAAAGTATACTTACCAAAACATTTAACTTGTACTCTTAAAGGTGTCATTTCTTTAGTCATTTGATTTGGAATTGGATGTGACCAATCTTGAAATGGAACTGGTGCAGGTGTTCCAAATTTATTATCAATAATTTCTTTGGCATTAATATAGAACACAGCTTGTTCCTTTGCAACTCCTCCATTATAAGTAAAACGAGTCCACATTTCTTTAAATACATCTCCAAAATCTCCTGCAAAGAAAGATGGTGATGCAGATTCATCAAATGTAAAGATACCTTCTTCAGCAGTTGCATCTAAAATTTTACCATTTTGGAAAACTACTGCGATTTGTCCAGGAGCTACCTGAATAGCACTATTCTTTGAAATAATACCATTAGGTGTAGATACTCTCCTCATCAAAATATCATTTCCTAAATCTTCACAACGAATATAATCTTTCCATTGATCATGTAGTGTACTTGCTGTTGCCTGTACAGCAGCTTTAATTAAACCCATATAATCTCTCCTTCTATCTATACATTATTATATAATACTTATTTATTTTTTTAAAGACTTATTTTTACATAAGCTAAATTATACTTTATAATATAGTTGGAGGGATATTATGAAAGTAATAATTGATAATCAAGAGATAGAATTTGATGATACTTATATACCTGAAGAAATAGAATTTGATATTAGTACTCCTATTGATATAAGACTTGATGAATTAACATTGATGGCAAATGAAGAATTATTAAAGCCAGAAAGCGGTGAAAACCATGGTTAAAAAAGAAAAAGTTGATAGTTTTCTAAAACTTTTAAAAGCTATAGCTGAACAAAATCCAGACTATGATTTTCTTAGTGATAATGGTATTTCTGGTATTTACAGAGCACTACGTAGTTTAGGGATTAAATCAAAAGATAAAGGTTTTAATTTAAGAGAAAAAGGAACTTCAAAAGAAGAAGGTAAAAGTATTTTTGAAAATTTAGAAAGTCTTTTTATAAATAACAAATCTGTACATATTCAGTCAGAGAAAAATTTTTGCCATTTTACTTCAGCTAATATTGAAATGGGGGAATTACTTACAGAAATCAAGATATATGTTCCTTTAGATGCTGAACATATTGAAGAAGGAGCAAAGCAAATACTACAATTTTTAATTGATGAAAAAATATCTCATGAATCAAAGATTGCAAGTACAATTAGATTTGATGACTTTGTAATAAGAGTTGTTGATCCTAAAGAAGCTGAAAAAGTCTTTAGTTTTATTGAAAATAATAGTTATATTCAAGAAGGATTAATTGAAGCTAACCCGTTTGCTTTACATCATGATAGAGTTGCTGTTGTATCCGATGGTTGTGCTTCATATAATTATATATTATCTATGTTAATTGCTCATTATATTACCAATCGTAAAAACAATTTAGAACAGGTCAATTGTGGTGATTTTTACAATTATATACAAGGAGAATATAATAAAGAATTCATCGATTTTAATGATGATAATGACATAGAAACTATTAGAAAGAGATTTAAGTGTAGTTATGCTGATATTCAACAGATAACCTTGCTTTTATTAAAGAATAAAGAAGAATGCTCATATGATGAATATCTTCAAATATATAAAGACTTTGCTGGCTATCCTGAAGATATGAACCAAATACTTAAAGAATTATTCGACAGCAAAAATAGTTATGAAGAAGCCTTTAATACATTGAAGAGCTACCTCCTATCAAAAAAAACTCCTAAGGACTTAAGAAGACTTTTTCCAAGTCCTTGCATTAAATTTGTTATTTGGAAAAATCTTATAGATAGACAAATAACATTAGGAGACTATTTATTAGAAAATGGTATAAGTTTAGACAGCATACAAAAATAGAAGTTATTTAACTTCTATTTTTTCTTTTCCACCCATGTATGGTTGTAATACTTTTGGAATCTTAATACTTCCATCTTCCTCGTAATTATTTTCTATTAAAGCAATTAATCCTCTTGGAGTAGCTACTACAGTATTATTCAATGTATGAAGATAATATGTTCCTTTATCTCCTTTAGTTCTAATACCTAATCTTCTAGCCTGTGCATCTCCCAAGTTAGAGCAACTAGCTACTTCAAAGTATTTTTGTTGTCTTGGACTCCAAGCTTCTATATCACATGATTTAACTTTTAAGTCAGCCAAATCACCACTACAACATTCTAATTGTCTTACTGGAATATCCCAATTACGGAATATTTCAACTGTAAGTTTCCACATTTTCTCATACCAATTCATTGATTCTTCTGGTTCACAAATAACAATCATTTCTTGCTTTTCAAATTGATGAACACGATATAGTCCTCTTTCTTCTAAGCCATGACTTCCTCCCTCTTTTCTAAAACAAGGAGAATAACTAGTCATATTAATTGGTAATTCTTCCTTTTTTAAAATTTGATCTTTAAACTTACCAATCATACTATGTTCAGAAGTACCTATTAAGAATAGATCTTCACCTTCAATTTTATACATCATTGCTTCCATTTCAGGAAAAGACATAACTCCTGTAACTACATCAGCATGAATCATAAATGGTGGAATTGCATAAGTAAAACCATGATCAATCATAAAATCTCTGGCATAGGCAATCATTGCTTCATGAAGCCTAGCAATATCACCTAACAAATAATAGAATCCTTCTCCACTAGTTCTACCAGCAGCTTCTTTATCCATTCCCTTAACACTTAGTATAATATCAGCATGATAAGGAATTTCATAACTAGGTACTATAGGATCTCCAAATTTCTCTACTTCAACATTCTCACTATCATCCTTACCTATTGGTACTGATGGATCCATTATTTGAGGAATAACCAACATCTTTTCTCTAACAGATTTTTGAATTTCAGGTAATTCTTCATCTATTTCTTTAATTCTAGTGTCCATTTCAGCAATTTGCTTTTTAACATTCTCTGCTTCTTCTTTCTTACCATCTCTCATAAGTAATCCAATAGATTTACTAAGCTTATTTTTCTCAGCTTTTAAATTATCTCCTTCAGTTTGCAAAGTTCTAGCTTTTTCATCTAATTCTTTTACTTCATCTACTAATGGTAATTTTTCATCTTGAAATTTCTTCTTAATATTTTCTTTTACTAAATCACTATTTTCTCTTATTAATTTAATATCTATCATAAAAAGACCTCCTAATTCTTTGTAATCTTTAATTTTGCATATTCAGTACTATCATTATAATCATCTAAAGAAATAATATATTCTTTATATGTTTCTTCTTTTTTATTAACAGTACCTAATTCTACATAGTCAGTGTTTTCAATATCACTAATTTCTATCTTATATGTTAATTCACCTTCCCAAATACACTGCATACCTTCTTTACATCTACTATCTCCCACTGATAATAATTTTACCTCTAGTTCATCACCTACTGTGACTGTTTTATCCTTTGGTAGTGTGAATATCTCCCCAAACGAAACAGTTTCTTTGTACTTAATATCTTTAGTTTTATCATTATCACTAATCTCTGGTGAAGATGTAAATAAAGTAAGAGCTCCCATAAATACTAAAATACTTATTATTGAAATAATTAATTTGCTTTTTTTCATTCTTTTACTTCCTCAAAACGATATTTTTGCTTAACTTCTGGATATTTATTGTGATCGACTTCCGAGAGAAATTCATCCTTTGGTCTAACCCAAGTATCATTATCATGTTTATAAACAACTACTTCTTTTAGGTCTTCAGAGTCTTTTGCAATCATTAATACTTTCACTATTTTACCTTTAAAATGCTTGTACTGAGCACCTATTTTTATCTTTCTCATATTTCCTCCTAACAACAAAAAAAGATGGTCCAAGGAGTGCATAGCACGGTACCATCCTTTAATTAACTTGATTTAGATAACGGCATTTACCGGGATTTATTAATCCTCTATAGAGTAGATAAATAAGTATTCTATATCGTTTCCACCAACCACGAATTCTCTTTACTAGAATAATCTTATTATTAGTTCTAATCACTGATTTCTTTAATAATTATAATATATTATCCTATTCTTTTCAAGCGTCTGTTGTAATTTCACAAATTTGTACTGTCGGTACTTCTCTTAAACTAGTGTACTCGATAACATTTCTCGAATAAACATCTTTTTCTAGAATTTCACTAAAGCCATACTTACCATCAGTCATACTAATGTAGTATTCTCTAGGTTCTTTATCATTATCTATCTTTACATAAGCAGAAATAGAATCACGCATCATATATAAAGGTAAAAAGACATTATTACCTAAATCATTATACTTAATATAATACACACCTTGACTACTATCATAAGTAGTACTTTTACAGATAATATCTCCAGCTTCAACAGCAGACTTTACATGTCTTATAGTTTGCCTACCAGCCATAGCATAATATAGACCACCAATTGTCTTGTTTGTCTTTCTAACTTGACCAATATGCCCCATTATGAATAAGGCTACTCCACAAACTAATATAAGTACCAAAGTTGAGAAAAATATCTTTTTATTACGATAGTCTTTTTCTAATGATCTATCATCCCCTGTAGTTACATAAACTTTGTCTTCATATAAATGATCAGCAAATCCAATTATTGGGACAAAAATTATTGATAGCAAAGCTGTAAACATTCCATTATATTTAAATTTTTCCCCTATTTTATATAATATAACTAATAAGAAGATTTGACCAATTATTGGAACAAAACATATTAATCCAATATATTTATTATGAAAAGCAATATCACCTAATACCATTATATTATAAATAGGTACTAGTCCAGCCCACCAAGGTTTATTACACTTCATAAACATTAACTCAATAGAATAAATATATAAGAATAATATAGATAACATAACAAGTGTCATAGGATATGATGAAATAATCAAAATATCAAAACTATTAATACCTGTTGAAAATGCTGCAAAAGCTGTAACAGCAATCATTAACAAATATAAGAAATAAGTAACATAAAAAGCAAAATTACGATTTCCAGTATTATTTGCTTCATGTGCCTGCCCTTGTCTTTCCTTTAATAATGGCGTCTTTCCTGCCTTATAATCCTTAATTGACTTTTGAACATTATCATATAAAGTCTGATTATTAATAAAGTCTGGATTTAAAGTACCACAGTGTGTACAACATCTAGCGTCAACACTCATTAATTCCCCACATTTAGGGCAAGGAATTCTCCTACTCTTTTCTTCATTCATATTATCATCCTCATTATTATTTTAACATACTTTTTCTAAATAAAAAAGAAGCTATTTTAAAGTAGTCAACTAAAAATAGACACTTTATAAAAAGAATCACTAAAACCCTGATTCAATTTTATATTGAATTGGGGTTTTATAATTTAAAGCAT
>CADBCT010000006.1 GCA_902793315.1 uncultured Erysipelotrichaceae bacterium | reverse complement strand
TATTCATTGGATTTTGATATTTATTCTAAGAATGCTATTCTTTATAATACTAAAGAAGATAAAGTTATGTATGAAAAAAATAGTACTGACAAAGTAAGTATTGCATCTCTTACTAAGATAACTACGGCAATAGTAGCTTTAGAAAATATCAAAGATTTAGATGAAAAAGTAACTTTAACTAGAACAGACTTTAAAGGATTAGCAGAAGCTAATGCTTCGGTAGCAGGATTTAGAATAGGACAAGAAGTAACATATAGAGATTTATTATATGGTTTAATGTTACCAAGTGGAGCAGATGCAGCTCAAGCTCTAACTAGTAATATATCTGGTTCTAATGATAAATTTATTGATTTAATGAATGACAAAGCAAAAGAATTAAAATTAGAAAATACTCATTATGCTAATTCCACTGGTTTAGATGATTCTAATCATTATTCTACAGTTAAAGATGTTTTAAAAGTATTTAAATATGCATTAAAAAATGAAGAGTTTAAAAAGATAATCACTACTTCTAAATATACCATTAGTGATGGAAGTATGACTTTTACAAGCACTTTATCTAAAGCTTCAACACTAGATATAGAATATATTAAAGGTGGAAAAACAGGTACTACAGGTGATGCTGGTCTTTGTCTTGCTACATTAGCTAATTATGATGATACTGATTTTATTTTAGTTACTGCTGGAGCTGAAGATAAACTGGGTAATTTTTTAGATCATAAAGAAGTATATGAATATGTAAGAGATAATTTTGATTATACAGAAGTGGTTAATAAAAAAGATATTTTAGTAACATTACCAACTAAGTATTTAAAAGAAGATACAATAGATTTTACTGGCGATAAGAATATTAATATGTATCTGGAAAATGACTTTGATAAAAATAATTTAAAATATAAGTATACTGGTATTAAACTTATTACTAGAAAAAATAAAAAAGGGGAAAAGTTGGGTAAAGTAGATATTTATTATGATAAAGATAAATTAGCAACAGTAGACATTATCTTAAAAGATAAACCTAAGTTTTCAATAGTAAAATATTTATTAGATCATAAATTATTAGTAGGAATAGTCTTACTATTATTAGTAATCATATTTAGCAAGAAGAAACAAAAGAAAATAAAAATTAAAGTTAAAAAGAAAAAGAGAAGATAACTTCTCTTTTTAAATTCCTCTCATTTGGTCTTTCCCTTTAAATGGATTTTTAGGATCAATATGATCAGTAAATAAAATACCATTTAAATGATCTAACTCATGTTGAAAACAAATAGCTAATTCTTCACGCCCTCTAATATGAATTTTTCTACCTTCTATATCATATGCTTCCATAGTAACTCTAGCATATCTAGGTACTATACCTTCTACTGGTCTATTAACACTTAGACAGCCTTCTCCTTCATCAACATAGATTTGTTCCATTGAATTACTAATTATTTTTGGATTAATTAAAATATATGTATCAAATTTCTGTTCTTCATCATCTTCTTCAGTAATCTCATTAACAACTACAAAATATCTTTTTGGAACACCTAATTGAATAGCACTCATTCCCATACCTGGTCTTAAATCATATTTTTCAGCTAATTCATCAATTTGACTATCGTGTAAATACTTAATCATTGTATCAATTAAATCTTTATCTTTTTTAGTTAAAGGAAATTTTACTTCTTTACTAATAAGTCTAAGTCTTTTGTCTTTTTCATCTAATATGTCTTTAGTCTTTAACACTACTACCACCTCGACCTCTTATATTTTATCAAAAATTATTTAGTTTGAAAAGAAAAAAAGAACCGAAGTTCTTAATTAGCCCATCTAGTACCAATAATAATTACTAAAAGAATGAATAAAACTAAGACAATAGCATAATTAGAATTATTATTAGTATACATAGGATAATAATAAGATGTTTGATTAGGACAAGATGTTCCTCCGCCATAATAGTACATATAATTCCTCCTTTACTATTCTAATATAAAGTATGTAAGTTTACAGTTTTTGTGAATTTTATTGTCCTATAAATGATTATTTATTGAATAATATGTTATATTTATAGTAGAGGAGGAATTGTATGAAAAAGATATTTAAGTACTTAGATAAGCCATTACTTGTTACAACCGTAATTCTTTTCTTAATTGGATTAGTTATGGTTTTTTCAGCGTCTAATGTTACTGCTTATATGTCTTATGCAGTTAGTCCTTATAATTATTTTATTAAGCAAGGTTTATTCTTACTTGCAGGTTTATTTGTCTTTTTATTTATGATTAATATGAATACTAAAACTTATGGAGTATTTTCTTGGGGATTATTATTAATATCGATTGCTGGTTTAGCTGTTCTCTTAATAATAGGAACTGCGAAGAATAAAGCCGTCAGCTGGTTTGACTTAGGATTTATTAGTATTCAGCCAAGTGAATTTGTTAAAGTAATTACAATAATATTTTTAGCTTATTATTATGATCGAAATAAAAACAAACTAACTAGTTGGGGTAGAAGTTTATTTCCTATCGGTGTTTGTGCTATAGTAGCAGGTTTAATTTTTATTCAGCCAGATTTAGGAACAACTATAATATATACAGTTATGGTAGGAATTATTTTTTTAGCAGTTCCAATTATCCCAGAAATTAAATATAAAACTGTTTTTGCTGCTTTAGGAATAGTATGTTTTGCTTTGCTTAGTATTTTTGGTACTGGAAAAGGGATATTATTAGAAAGGCAAATGGAAAGATTTAATTTTAAAAGACCTTGTGATCGAATTTTAAAAGATGGTAATCAAGTATGTAATTGTTATATTGCTATGAATAATGGAGGACTTACAGGAGTAGGATTGGGTAATTCTACACAAAAGTATTTGTATTTACCTGAACCATATACTGATTTCATTTTTGCTATTATAGTTGAAGAATTAGGAGTAATTACTGGAGTATTAATAGTTTTAATGTATATGTTTGTACTTTATAGAATATTACTGATTGGTAGAAGATCTTCAAATAATATGGGAACTATTTTATGTTATGGAGTTGCTATCTATATTTTCTTACATATTGCAATTAACTTATTAGGAATTATGGGTATGATGCCAATGACTGGAGTACCACTTCCATTTATGAGTTATGGTGGTAGTTTTACTATTTGTTTAATCGCAGCTTTGACAATAGTTCAAAGAGTAAGTGTTGAAAATGGTAGAACTAGAGAAAGAGAATTAAAAGGCAAGTAATTGCTTTTTTTTTGATTTTGTGGTAGTATATTGCTAATTTCGTAGGTGAGGGTATGAGTATACTAGAGTTTAAGAATTTTAAAAACTTGTTAGAATCAGAAATCAAAAAAAGTTCTAATGTTTTTATTATCGGCCATAATGGACCTGACTTTGATTCTATAGGAGCTTGTATTGGATTAGCTGTTTTAGCTGAACATTTCCATAAAGATGCCTATATTATTGTTAATGATAAGATAATAAGAATGGAACCCGGTGTTAAAAAAATAATAGATGATAATAGAGATCAATTTTCTTTTATTACTAATGAAGAATTCTTAAGATTAAAAGATTCTAAATCTTTACTTATAACAACAGATGTTAATAAAGATTATTTGGTTTCTGTAACTGATTATTTAGATGAAATGAATAGTATAGTTATTATTGATCATCATGCTGAAGATGAACATACTATTAAAACAAATAAAAAATATATTACAAATGAAGCATCTAGTGCATCAGAAATAGTTAGCTGGTTATTAAATTCTTTCAGAGTAAAGTATTCTGAAGATGTAGCCAATTATTTACTTGCTGGTATTTGTTTGGATACCAAGAGATTTAAACAGAATACTACTTCTAAAACTCATGATATCGCAGAGCACTTAATTGATAAAGGTGCAGATATTGATTATGTAAATAGATTGTTCTTTGAAGATTTTGAAAGTTTCTGTCGTATTAGTAACTTAATAATCAATGGTACTATTATTAGAAAATATAGTGATGATTTATTATCACCAATTCAAGTATCATTTACTTTGAATAGAAATCAACCTGATGTAATTATGGCTAAAGAAGATTATGCTAAAGCAGCTGATAAAATGCTGACATTCAAAGGAATTGATGCTTCCATAGTTTTAGGATTGGTAGACGAGGGTTGCGTTCAAATATCGGTTAGAAGTGGTAAAAAAGTAAATTCTTTAAAAATTATGGAAGCTATGAGTGGCAAATGTGGAGGAACAACTCAAATGGCTGGTGGTACAGTCTACACAAATGATATCTTTAAAGTTGAAGAAGAATTGATAGAAAAAGTAAGGTTAGGTATTTCTTCAGAGGAACCTATTATTGAAGAGCCTCCTGTTATTAAGAAAAAACAAATTAAAAGATTTAATAATAAATAGAAAAGTTGTAGAACTTTTCTTTTTTTTTGAATAATACTATAGGAGGTGTTTTCTATTACATTCAAATATCGGTATCGTAAACAAATTATTATAGGAATTATTTCAGTAATTGTAATTGCTAGTTTAATAGTAATTTCTATAATTAATATAGATAAAGAAGAACCAAAAGAAGAGATAATTTTGCAGAAAAAAGATGAACATAAAGAAAAAGTTGAAATACCAGATAAACTAAAAGTTGATATTAAAGGTCAAGTAATTAATCCTGGTATTTATTCTTTAAATGCTGATTCAAGAGTAATTGATGTAATTGCAGCTGCTGGAGGATTAACTGGAGAAGCAGATACATCAGTTATTAATTTAAGTAAGAAAATTACAGATGAAATGGTGATTATTGTTTATAGTAAAACTGAGGTTGCTGATTTTCATAAAACTAAACAAATCGAAGAACAAGTTCAAGAAAAGTGTATTCAACAGGATGAAGAAGCTTTAGTAAATAATGCTTGTATAAGTTCAGAAGTAGAAGTAAAAAAAACTGGTAAGATATCAATTAATACTGCTAGCAAAGAAGAACTTATGATTTTACCAGGTATTGGTGAATCTAAAGCTAAAGATATTATTAGCTATCGTGAAAAGAATGGTCCTTTTAAATCTGTTGAAGATATAAAGAAAGTTACTGGTGTAGGGGATAGTATTTTTGCTCAGATTAAGGAAAATATTACTGTGTGATTATGTTTATTTTATAGTAACTATCTTAGTCATATTAATAACTATTTATAGATTATCTATTCCTGTAATATCGAATTATAATGAATCATCTACTACTTTTATTGGTACTATTAATAAAATTATTGTTAAGAATGATAAAGTAACAATATATGTTAAAAATAAAGAAATAATAATTGCTTCTTATTATTTAAATCAATTAGATTATTCTAATTTAAAATTAGGTGATAAAGTAAAAATAATGGGTATCTTCAAATTACCTAGTAGTAATACAACTGAATATTTATTTAATTATCAAAAGTATTTAAAAAGAAGAAATATCTTTTATTTGGTAGAAGTATCTTCTATAGAAAAAATAAGAAATAATAGAAATATTTATTATTTTTTAAAACAAAAACTAATTAATAATTTAAGTGATAATCCATATCTCTATACATTTGTTTTAGGGGATAAAAGTTATTTGGATAGTAGTGTTAAAAGATCATATCAAAGTAATGGTATTAGTCATTTGTTTTGTATCAGTGGTATGCATACAGCTTTATTAATTATGATTATTAATAGGTTATTAAAAAGATTTAAATTGAATGAAATGAATCTATTTATAATAACTAGTAGTATTTTAATAATCTATTTATTGTTAGTGGGGTTATCTCCATCTATAGTAAGAGCTGTTCTTTTTTATATTATTTTTTCTATTAATCAAATTAAATATTTTTATATTAAACCAACTAATTTATTTTTAATAGTATTTTCTATTTCATTAATTATTAATCCTAATTATGTCTATGATATTGGTTATTTATATTCTTATTCAATTAGTTTTAGTTTAATTAAAATGTCTGATTATCTTAAAGGAAATTATTTTAAAACTATTTTTAAAACATCTATTATTTCATTATTAGTAAGTCTACCAATTACTTTATATAACTTTTATGAAATAAATATCTTAAGTATTTTTTATAATTTAATCTTTATTCCTATAATTAGTATAATAATCTTTCCAATGAGTTTATTAGTATTAATTATAAAACCATTATTACCAATATATAATTATTTAATTATTGGAGTAGAAAGATTATCTTTGTTCTTTAGTAATATTAATTTTGGTAAATTAATTTTTAAAAGATTACCTATCTATATTTATATAATTTATTTTTTATTAGTATTTATTTATCTTTATAAACCTAAGAAAATATTTATATATATGTTCTTTTCTTTATTACTAATTCATTATTTGATTCCGTATTGTGACTACTCAACTTATATGGAAATAATTGATGTAGGACAAGGAGATTCAATTTTAATTCATTATAGGAACAAAGCTATATTGATTGACACTGGTGGTAAAGATAATTCAAATGGAGTAATATTTTTTAATACTATTAATCCAGCTCTTAAAAGTTTAGGTGTTCAAAAAATTAATTATTTAATTCTAAGTCATGGTGATAGTGATCATATGGGAGAATCCCTTACTTTAGTCAATAATTTTAAAGTAGATAAAGTTATCTTTAATTGTGGATCATGTAATTATTTAGAAAAAGAATTAATTGAAGATTTAGATAAAAAGAAAATAAAGTATTATTCGTGTATAGAAAAAATAAAAATAGATAATAACAAGTTATATTTTTTACAAACAAAACTTTATGATAATGAAAATGATAATAGTAATGTTATTTATACAGATTTAAATGGTTATAAATTTATGCTTATGGGAGATGCATCTATTACCACTGAAAAAGAAATAATGAATAAATATAACTTACCAGATATAGATGTATTAAAAGTTGGACATCATGGAAGTAAAACAAGTAGTGGTATTGAATTTATAAATGAAATCAATCCTAAATATTCCATTATTAGTGTTGGCAAGAATAATAGGTATGGTCATCCAAATAAAGAAGTATTAGATAATCTAGAAGATTCAAAAATATATAGGACAGATCAGAATGGTAGTATTATGTTTAAGATCAAAAATAACAAATTAAAAATAGAGACATGTAGTCCATAGAAAGGAGAATTAAAATGAATGAAATAAAAGAATATACTGAAAAAGTATTTGAAGATATTAAACATATAGATGAAGAAAATAATGAGTACTGGCTAGCAAGAGAATTAGGAAAAATTTTAGAATATGGTGAATATAGAAAGTTTTTACCTTCAATAAAAAAAGCAATGATTTCCTGTGAAAAGAGTGGTCAAAATGTTGATAACCATTTCGCCCAAATGGACGTAATGGTGAATATAGGTTCAAATGCAAAAAGAAAGCTAAAAGATTATGGATTAACTAGATATGCATGTTATTTAATAGTTCAAAACTCTGATTCTTCAAAACCAGTAGTGGCTCTTGGACAAACATATTTTGCAATCCAAACAAGAAAACAAGAATTAAGTGAAAAAGAGTATAATGAACTAACTGAAGATGAGAAACGTCTATATAGAAGAAATCAAGCAAGAAAAGGTAATTATAATTTAAATAAAACAGCAGTTAAAAGTGGAGTAAAAGACTTAGCTAGATTTCATAATGCTGGATATAAAGGACTTTATAATGGTGAAACCGCTGATGATATATTTAAAAGAAAGAAATTAAGATATAGAGAAGATATATTAGATAATATGGGTAGTGAAGAACTTGCAGATAATATATTTAGGATTGCTCAAACAGATGCTAAATTAAAAAGAGATAATGTAGATAATGAATATACTGCAAATTCTGTTCATTATGAAGTAGGCAAAGAAGTAAGAAATAGTATTGAAAGACTAGACGGAACAATGCCAGAAAATTTACCAACACCCAAAAGAAGTTTAAAAGAATTAGAAAAAGAAGTAATGAAACTAAAAGAATAGATAAAAATGTGATATAATAATCAACTAAAGAGGTGAGATAATGAGTATTGATTATGAGAAGTATGGAAGAATTGTTTGTGCTGCATTATTACATGATAATTGCATTTATATGTCAAAAAAAGGGCACTATGCTATCTTTCCAATGGAGCCAATTGGAGTATTAAGAAAGGCCACACAAGGTTTTGCTACTGAAAATGGTTACTTTGTAGATAGAGAAACAGGATTATCTATTGCTGAGTACTTTAATCAAATTAATACTAAATATCCCCCAACTGATAGATTGTTAAGTGAAGATTTAAAAATTTTAAAACGTGTTAAATCATATTCATATAAAGAAGACAATGCCTAATTAAGGCATTTTTTCGTATGCATAAACGTATGTCACCACATGGAGATTATGATCATATGGGAGAAGCTATTAATATAGTAGAAAACTTTAAAGTAGATAAAGTTATATTTAATTGTGGAGAATACAATTATTTAGAAAAAGAATTAATTAAAGTACTAAAGAAAAAAAGGATTAAATACTATACTTGTATTAATGAATTAAACTTAGATAATAATAAATTCTATTTTTTACAAACAAAAGATTTTAATGATGAGAATGATAATAGTAATGTTATTTATATGGAGTTAAATAATTATAAATTTCTCTTTATGGGGGATGCATCAATTGATACTGAAAAAGAAATATTAAAAGAATATGATTTACCTCAAATAGATGTTTTAAAAGTAGGACATCATGGTTCTAAGACAAGTAGTAGTGAAGAGTTTATCAATACTATTAATCCTAAGTATTCTATTATTAGTGTAGGTAAAGATAATAAATTTAGTCATCCTAATAAAGAAGTGTTAGATAACTTGAAAAATTCTAAAATATATAGAACAGATCAAGATGGAAGTATTGTGTTTAAGATTAAAAATAGTAAATTAATGATTGAGACTTGTAGTCCATAGAAAGGAGTAGGCATGAATTATTATAATGAGATAAAAGAGAGATTAATAAAAAGTGAAATATACGACAGAGCAAAAGATTATTCAAAAGATAGACATAAAGTTAGTGTATATTTTGAAACTGGAAAACTATTAAGTGAAGCAGGAAAAGAATATGGTAAAAATATAATTAAATAATACTCTGAAAGCTTAATAATTGAAGTTGGTAAAAAATATAATGAAAGAAATCTTAGATATATGAGGCAATTTTATGTATGAGGCAATTTTATGAAGTTTTCTCAAGTATAAAATGGAACCCAATGGGTTCCAAATTAAGTTGGAGTCATTTTAGAGAATTGTTAATAGTCAAAAATATTGATGCAATCATGTATTATATTGATATATGTGAAAGAAATAATTTGACAAGAAGACAATTACAAGAACGAATAAAAAGCAAGGAATATGATAGATTAAGTAATGAAACAAAAACTAAACTTATTGAATCAAAAGAATTGAAAGTTGATGATTTAATTCCAAATCCAATTGTCATAAGATCAAATATGTCAAAAGAAAATTTATCAGAATATGCATTAAAGCAAGCTTTATTAAATAATATTGATGAATTTTTAAGACAGTTAGGTATTGGTTTTACTTATGTTGGTAATGAATATAAAATAAAAATAGGTAGTAAGTATAATTATATAGATTTACTTTTGTATAACATTAAATATAAATGTTATGTAGTTGTCGAATTAAAAGTAACTGAACTAAAGAAAGAACATACAGGTCAAATTATGACATATATGAATTATATTAATAAAAATATTAAAACTATTGAAGAAAATGACACAGTAGGAATTATCATTTGTAAACAGGATAATGAATATGTAATTAAATATTGTTCAGATGATAGGATAATTGCCAGAGAATATGAATTAGTATGATATAATATTTATAGGAAGTGATAATAATGTATGAATTGGAAGAAGATATAATTCATTTTGTTTTTATGGCTTTTAATAATTTAAAAAGAGCAAAAGAAGATATAAGTTTGGCATTTCACAGTATAATGGTTGGAAATATGCTAAAAAATTTAGGATGCGATGAAGAAATTGTATATATCGGCTATTTACATGATATTATTGAAGATACAAAATATACGTATGAAGATTTATTGAATAGATATGGTAAAAAAATAGCTGATGGTGTATTAGTATTAAGTGAAAATCAAAATATTGCAAATTATGTTGAAAGAAAAAAAGAATTTCTAAATCGACTAGAAAAAATAAATGATGATATACTTATTGTAGAAATTGCAGATAAGTTACAAAATCTTATTTCTGATTATGAACAATATAAAATATATGGTAAAGATTTTCTTGTTACTGAGGCAAGTAATTTTGATGAGTTAAAATGGTATTATCTTGAATTAAAGAAATTATTTAATTCAAGAATAAGTAACAATCAATTATTAAAAAGATATAATGAAATTGTTTATGAATATTTTGAATCTTAAAACTATCTTGAAAGATAGTTTTTTTATTATTTTATTCATATGCATAAACGTATGCCACCACGTGGGGATAGTGATCATATGGGAAAATCCCTTACTTTAGTAAATAATTTTAGAGTAGATAAAGTTATCTTTAATTGTGGATCATATAATTATTTAGAAAAAGAAAGGAGTGTAGTTAGAAAATGAAATTTGTGTGATATAATGCATATAGGAGGATGTAATATGACTTTTAAAGAGTTAAAAGAAATTATTGAACAAGATCAAAATAAAGAAACTATTATATTGCCTATTTCAATTCCCACAAAAGATGAAATACAAATAATTAGTATTCTATATGATTGTTGTATTCCTTGTGATGATATAAAATCTGTTAATGATGTTTATGATGTGATAAAAGTGTATCAATTAAATCCAGAATTATTTGAAAAACCATATTATTTAAGAGTACTGTTAAATAGCTTCGATGAAGAAACAGTAGATATAATTAATCAATTAGATGATAATGTTTTTGTTGAAATTATGATTAGTAATAATTTAGACATGGAAAAAATGAATTTACTATTTAAATTATCACATGTAAATCTTCAGTTTGCTTGCTATGGATGGATGGATATAGACATGATACATGAACTAGTAAGAAAATTTACATTTAGTGATGATTCATCACCTGTAGTTATAATTAATAGAATAGATTCAAATACATACGAAAAAATAGTTGAATTATGTAAAAGAATAAAAAACATAAGATTTAGAATTGAGATTAAAGATGCTGAGTCATTACAAAATTTGGATAGTATTATTCCATATATACCTGAAGATGAAATATTAATTGTGGTAGATGATAATCTGTTTAATGAAAAGTATCCTAAGAACGCTAGAGAATTAATTGTTCAAAATACATCGGTACAAAATTCGAGTAATAAAAAATTAAATATACAATTCAGAGATATAAAATATGATTCCTTTGAACAATTATATGATTTAGAAAAAAATATTGAATTAATAAAATCACATATTCCTTCAGATGCAAGTGAATTGGATATTATAACTTATGTTACATTGTTTATGATTAATTATTTTAAATATGATTATGACATGTATGAAAAATCTAAAGCAAATCAAGATACAGAAGATATTAATTTGACTCAATTTATTTCAAGAGGAGAAGGAGTGTGTAGACACTTTGCGGGATTTACAAAGTATATACTTGATTCATTAGGAATAGAATGTGAAAAATTGGATTCATCTGATGATAGTCTAATGGATAATGATTTTGAAGGACATTCTTTTAATCTTGTTACAATAGAGGGTAAACAATATTTTATTGATAATACATGGATAGTTGAAAGAATGCAAAGAGGAATGATTCATTCATTAGCTGAATCTAGTGATTTTTTAACTTCAAATGAAACATTTGGGCATGATGACTACAAGGATATCATAAGTCAATTTCAATGTGAAAATTATGATAGACAAGAAATAAATGATTCTACAAATAGAGTTATAGAATGGAATAGCAATTATGTAATTCATGCTCAATCTTTACGTGATTTGTTTAAAAAATATGCATTGAAAATAAAGAAGAGTGTTGCGGAAAGAATTGAAGATGCAATACCAAGGAGGAAATAATATGAATGTTAGTTCAATGAGTGCTGTCGAACTACTAGAAATAATAAAATATTTAGATAGTGAACTTAAAAAAAGTATTCCCGAGAATTTTGTGATGTATTTAGATAGTATTAAAGATAGTTCTTATGATTTTGAAATAGACAAGAACATCCCTTTATTTGAAAATGAGTTTTTAGAAGAAACAATTGAAGTTTTAAAAAAACTTTTTCCAGATCTATGATAGTAATATCTAATTGTAAATCATATAAGTATATAAAAAAAATAAAACCTGTTCAAAAGAAGATTGCATTTTGTAATCTTTTTTATTAATTGTTATTGTTTATAGGAAAATTCATAAAAACAAAAACGTTGTGAAAAATTAACTTATGTGTTATAATATGCGTCGTATAAAAGCAATTAGGGGAGAAAGTTTATGGATAATGATTTAACATGGGAGCAATACTTAGAAAAAATAAGATTAGAACTTGAGGAATTGGAAAGAAAAAAATCTAGGGAATCTAGGAAAAAACAGGTTTTATATTATATGGTATCTCATCCAAACGCTGGTACATTGAGTGATTTGATGGATGTTAATAGCAATGAAATAAAAGCTAGGGCACTATTTAGATATAAACAGCTAAATGATTGTTCAAATGAAACATGTGATATTTTAAAATGTCTATATTGTGAGAATAGTGCATATGAAATTATCTTAGAATCAGGTAATGGTATTAAAAATGGTCAAGAAAAAATAGAATCATCTTCTTTTGATCATGAAATATTATTTTACGATATAATTCCTACTGAAGAAGAACTATTTTCTTATTTATTTGATGAAAATTCTAGATATAAAATTATAAGAAAAATAGATAATGCAGAAATAATTGATACTACTTCTATGATAAGACCAGTTGTTGAGAATAAGAAATTGGTAAAATAATAATAGTCTAAATAGGTGGTGATAGTATGTTAGGAGCTATATATGGAGATAAAGCAGGAAGCATATATGAATTTGAACAATTAAAAGAAATAACGAGTATTAATCCTAAAGAATTAATATTACCCAATTCATTTTATAGTGATGATACTATTGAAACTATTGCAGTGATAGATGCGATTATTAATAATAAAGATTATGAACAAACTTTAAGAAAATATATATTAGATAATATTGATTATAAACCTAATTTCAAACCATACTTTAAGAATCCTTTTTCACCTGGAACAATAAAATGGGCAAAAGGAATTGGAAGAAATGACAGTATTGGAAATGGAGCTATGATGAGAGTTTCACCAACAGGATATTTATTCAATAGTGAAGAAGAAGTAATCGAAAATGCCAAATTAGTAACAATTCCTTCACATAATTCAAAAGAAGCAATTGATTCAGCAACTATTATAGCTTTAATGATATTTTATTTTAGAAATGGATTATCTAAAGAAGAAGTATTTAGAAAATTAAATTTATTAGTAAAATATGAACCATTTAAAAAGTTTAATACAACATGTAAGGAAACATTAAGTAATTGTCTTTATGCTATATATAATTCTAATTCATTTGAAGATTCAATTAGAAAAACATTATTAATGGGTGGCGATACAGATACTAATTGTTGTATAGTTGGATCAGTTACCGAAAGTTTATATGGAATGAATGATATTCAAAAGAAAGATACAATCTCAAATTTACCTAATGACTATGTAAAGATATTAAAGAAAGTTTATAGACAATAGTTTATAGACTTTTTTTTATTGTGGTATAATAAATAGGGAGTTGATAAGATGAAATATTATATTGTAAAAGATTTAGTTTCTTTAAATAGTGGATTTTCTATAAAAAACGAAAATAATATTGAAGAATATAGATTTTCTAGTCCTATTATAACAATCACACCAAAGGCAACAATGATTGATACTGATGGTAATGAAGTAGCTAAAATTGAAAGAAAATTATTAAATTTTTTGCCAAAATATGATGTTTATATGAATAATACTTTGGCTTTTACTATTAAGATGGAAGTAAAAGTTGGACAATATCTTTATACGTTAAGTAATGGTTATAGAGTAGAAGGAGATGCTAGGGGATTACATTTTACTATATTTGATGAGACTAATAAGCAAATTAGTATAATTACCAAAGAGATACTTTCGGCAAATAGAAAGTGTGAAGTTAGTATACTAGATCCTGATAAAAAAATGATTGTTTTAATAATTGCTAAAATAGTAGCACTACCAAGTGATTTTAAAGATAATTCAAGTAATTAAAAGGTGGACTTTTACACTACAATTGTGTAAAATAAAGTATAGGTGGTGAGTTTATGAAAAATAAAAAAGATATGTTTAAAGAAGATTTAACTGAACTTACCCATTCTTTTCAAGATGCTTGCGCAGATAAAGATTTTAAAGATTTTGTTTACGGATTAAATATTAAAGAAGAAATTCTTATTAAATATACATCTTCCTTACAAGATGCTTTTTTGGAATGTAAAAATTGTAGTAATTGTAAAGGACTTAGTTCTTGTAAAAACAGAATTAGAGGTTATAAATATACACCTAATCCAGAAGGTAGTATTATTAGTTTTAGTTATGATGAATGTTCTAAAGAAAGAAAAGTTAGAGAGAGTAATTCTTATAAGGATAATTTAGATTTATATGAATTGCCAATTGAAATAAAAGAAGCATCTTTTAAAGATATTTATAAAGATGATAAAGCTAGACTTCCAATTGTTAAATATTTTAAAGAATTTATGGAAGATTATAAAAAACCTGAGAAACCTAAAGGTATTTATCTTACTGGATCTTTTGGTTCTGGTAAAACTTATTTAATCGCAGCTTTATTTAATGAAATGGCCAAGAAAGGAGAAAAATCTGTGTTAATTTATTATCCGGAATTCTTAAGAAGTTTAAAAGCTTCATTTGGAATAGATTTTAATGAGAGATTTGAATATATTAGAAGAGTACCTTTATTACTATTAGATGATATAGGTGCAGAGAACTGTAGTAATTGGTCAAGAGATGAAATATTAGGGCCATTATTACAATATCGAATGGAAAATCACTTACCAACATTCTTTACTTCAAATTTAACTTTAAGTGAATTGGAAAAATCCCTTTCTATTACATCATCTGGTGTTGATAAAGTTAAAGCTCGAAGAATAATTGAACGAATTAAACAATTGACAGTTCCATTAGAACTAATTAGTAAAAACAGGAGGGATTGATAAAATGAGTAATATCGAAAAGACATTAGTAAATTTTGTTAAGGGCAAAGGGCCAATGATAAGCGAAGAAATGCTTTGTACCTATGCTTCAAAAAATGCTGATGAAACTATCGATATTATTTTTCGTGTAATAAATAAAGAATTAGATTTAGTTACTGGATTGGAATCATTAGAACGAGTAAGAGATTTGTTTAAATGTATTAGTATAGTTTTAAGTACTAATGATACAGTAGATCGTAAAAAAGTAGCTCGTAAAATTAATAAATTAGATGAGAGAATTGATCGTATTGAATTAGAAAATAAAAATAAATTTCAAAATGTAAAAAATGCTATTCAAGAATTAGAATCGGTAAGAGAAGAACTAGAAGGAATAGATGAGCAAGCAGTAATTAAAGATACTAAACAATATGATTTAGTTAATTATTTGGTAGAAGAGAAACAAGATATTAATTATTTAGAATATACTTTTAATAAAATGCCAACTTTAGTAAATGCTAAAGATAAAGAAGATATTTCATTATTTAGAAATATAGTTAAAAAATATATTAAAAGTGTTAAAGATAATGAAGAAGAAAAAGCTCTTTATTTTAGTAATTTAATTTCTTTATTATTATCTCAAAGAAGTTTGAATTTAACTGAAAAAGAAAAGAGAAAAACTTTAGATTTGATATACGCAGCTATCGATAAACTTAGTGTTAAAAAAAGTTATGCTAAAAAGAATAAAATTAAGATTGAATGGTTAAATAGTTTAGTTGATATTATTAAAGGTGATACTTCTAAAGATACTCGAATAGAAATGTTAGCTAATAAATATAATATTAATGTATATTTTAATGAAGATATTTTAGAAAAAGCTAGATTAATTAAGATTAATGATCAAAATATAGAAAATAGAATGTATGTTGATGATTATATTATTACTATTGATGGAGAAAATGCTATTGAAATAGATGATGCTTTAAGTTGTAGAAAACTACCTAATGGAAATTATTTGTTAGGTGTGCACATAGCTTCAGTTCTAGGTTATTTTTCTTATGATGATCAAATAGTAGAAGAAGCTATAAATAGAGGTAGATCTATTTATTTATCTAATAAATATCAGAGTAAGGAAAATGATTATAATCGTACAATTCCTATTTTTCCATATGAGTTTTCTGCTAAGACTGGATCATTGATTACTGGTATGCCTAAATTAGCTAGAAGTTATTTTTTTGAGATAGATAGTACAGGTAATATTGTTAATGAAACATTTCAAAAGACAATTATTGAAAGTAATAAACAAACTACTTATAAAGAAATAGATAAAATATTAAATCATGGTACTCAAGATAAAGAATTACAAGAGTTAGTTTTTAATTTACATGATGTTACTGATCTTTTGGATAAACGTTATAAAGGTGATCAGGTTTATGAAAGTATTAAGGCTAGTACTGATGATTTATCAGACTTAAGAGTTCAACGAATTGGAGCAGAAAAGATAGTTTATCAAACTATGTTATTAACTGGTAATAGAGTAGCTGAATACTTTGCTGATAATGATTACCCTTGCTTGTATCGTGTTCATAGTGTTAGCCAATCTGATAGTAAAAAATTACAGGCTTTAATAGCTAATTTAACTAAGACTTATGGCGGAGAACAATATAATAAACTATATCAATTAATTGATGGATTATATCCAAAAGGTTGGTATGATATAGAAGGCTCTCATGATGGTTTGGGATTAGATCATTATTGCCATTGTACATCAGCTTTGAGAAGAGCAGCAGATATTGTAGTTGAACATGCATTAGAAGTTTGTTATGACAATAATCCTAAAGATAGGGAACTAGTAAGACTAGAAGAAGAAATTAATAGAAGAAAGGCAGATATTAATAACAAGCAAGATCCAATTGAATGGTTTGGTAGAGATTATAAAAGAGCTTATCAAAAAAGAAGATAAGCTCTTTCTTAAATTGACAAATAAAGTTTCTTTTAGTATAATAAGCATCACTTTTTAGGTGATTAGTATGAAAGAAAAGAAGAAGACAATTATTAAAATTATTTCTTTGATATTTGTAATAAGTGCAGTTATGCTACAGATTGTTAATAATTTAAAAAAAGAACAAACATATAATCTTAGCTTTGAATATATAAATATTAAAGATATGGCAGCAACTAAAGTATCTAATAAAAAAGAAACTAGTAAACTTAGTTTAATTGATTCAGTATTCACTGGTTCTACTAATTCAGAAATTGAGGAAGTTAGTCTTCCTAACAGTCAAGGATTTCAAGAAGTTAAGTTTACTGGTGTTAGAAAGATTGAAAATACCCCAACTGTTCCTAAAAGAATTTGGTATTTGCCAACTGAGATTGGTACTGTTACTCAAAATCCTCATTATGGTCATGTGGCATTAGATATTACTAGTCCTAGAGGTACAGGAGAGTTAATTTTTCCGGTTGCCAATGGTACAATTTCAAGTATTTATAGAGATAGTGCTGGAGCTTTAATTGTAACCGTTTTACATAATATTAATGGTAAGAAATATACATCGCAATATGTACACTTGTCTAGTTATGCAAATGGCTTATATGTAGGAAAACCAGTTACTATTAATGATTGTTTAGGAAGAATGGGTTCAACTGGTTATTCAACCGGAGTTCATCTTCATTTAGCAGTCCTAGATTGTGCTTTGTTTGATCCTAATGATAATAACTGTCGTGATTTAAATGGATTCTTTAGATATGCTAATTATCGTTTAGGGCAAGATTACATTGGACTTGGTACAATGATGTGGGTACCTGGTAGTTGGACAAAAAGATAACTTGCAAAAATTAAAATTTAGTGATATATTGATTTAGGAAATACATTGACAAAGGACAAGATTATTAATAGAGTCTTTAAGAGAGTTCATGGTAGGTGGAAATGAATAGATATATTAATAATTACTACCTTTCGAGTAGAACTATTAAAAGTAGTTCCGGCGATAGCCGTTAATTATATGAGAAAAACAAAGGATGGTACCGTGCCTATGCACTCCTGTACTGTCCTTTTTATTTTTTAAGGAGGTGGTTAAATGACCAGTAATGATACCTTTACCAAGTATAAGGAACAGAAAGTTATCTTTGAAAAATCATTAAAGAATCAGTTTGATTTATTGAAGAAACGTACTGAAAGTAAGAACTTTAAAGGATCAAAAGAATATCATAAAAACTTAAATGCTTTACACAAAGAATTTAAAAAATTATTAAGGTCATTTGCTAGTGTTAAAGAAAAAAATATTTCTATAGATAGATATAGTCAAGAATTAAAAACTATTAGGAAATATACAACTACAGTAGAAGGTTTTATTAAAATAGATAATACAGTTTATCTTCGTACCAGTATGCCTACAGAAGATACTGGGTTTTATGAATACTTTAGTAGAATAGATTCAGATATTTCTTATATTTGTAAATTCATTAAAAAGAATAGACAAGTTATTGGTATAGAGGAAGAAGAAGTAATTATGTTTATTAATAAACTTCTTAGAAGTAAGCAAGACACTACCAGAAATATAATTAGAAGTACTATCAAGAAACCTAAAATTTCTTTAGATATGGAAAACTATAATAGTGGAGAATTATTACATAATCTTAGAAGTGAACAGATAATGTTACAGTATTTATTAAGAGAAGAAAAAGACTATGATGTTATTAAAGATTATGAAGAAAGGTTATTAATAATAGAAGAAAAAATAAAATTAGCTAGAAAAGAATTTATAAAAGAAAAAGCAGAAAAGGAAGGAATGAGAAAATGATAAATATTAAAGAAGATGAAAAATTAAGTGTAATGAATCACTCTTGTGCACACTTACTTGCTCAGGCAGTAAAGCATTTATATCCAAATGCTAAATTTTGGGTAGGACCAGTTATTGAAGAGGGATTTTATTATGATATTGATTTAGGTGATGAAGTTCTTACAGAAGAAGATTTACCTAAGATTGAAAAAGAAATGAAAAAGTGTTCTAAAGATAATAAACGTATTGTTCGTGAAGAAATATCTAAGAAGGAAGCTTTAGAAAGATTTAAAGATGATCCATATAAAGTAGATTTAATATCTCGTATGGATGAAAATGAAGTAGTTATTTCTATGTATACTCAAGGAGATTTTACTGATCTTTGTCGTGGACCACATGTTGAGTCTACTAAGTTATTAAAGAATTTTAAATTATTAAAGGTTAGTGGAGCTTACTGGAAAGGTGATGCGAAGAATAAGATGCTTCAAAGAATCTATGGAATTTGTTTTGATAATCCAGAAGATTTAGAAGCTCATTTACAAGCATTAGAAGAAGCTAAAGAAAGAGATCATCGTAAGATTGGTAAAGATTTAGGTATCTATATGATGAGTGATTTAGTAGGTAGAGGACTTCCTATGTACTTACCTAATGGATTTATTCTATGGCATGAATTAGAAGAATATATTAGAGATAAAGAAATAAAAAGAGGATATCATCATGTACAAACTCCACCTTTAGGAAATGTTGAATTATATAAAACATCAGGACATTTAGCTCATTATAAAGATGCAATGTTCCCAATTATGCAAGTAGAAGATGAAGAATATGTACTACGTCCAATGAATTGTCCACATCATATGGTAATGTATGGTAATGAATTACATTCATATCGTGATTTACCACTTAGAATAGCAGAGATTGCTAGAGATTGTCGTTATGAAACTAGTGGTTCTTTAAAAGGAGTAGAAAGAGTACGTACTTTCTGTCAAAATGATTCACATATTTTCTGTACTCCAGATCAAATAGGTGAAGAATTCAAAAATGTTGTTGATTTAATATTAGAAGTATATGAAGAATTAGGTATTACTGATTATAAATTTGAATTAAGCCTAAGAGATCCTGAAGATAAAGTTAAATATCATCAAGATGATGAAATGTGGAATAAAGCTGAAGATGCTTTAAGAAAGATTATGTCTGATTATGGAGTACCATATGAAGAAATGATTGGAGAAGCTGCTTTCTATGGACCTAAGTTAGATGTTATAGTTAAACCAGCTGTTGGTAATTCATTTGCTTTATCAACTTGTCAAATAGATTTCTGTTTGCCAGCTAAATTTGATTTAACTTATGTAGATAAAGATGGTTCTAAGAAAACTCCAGTAGTTCTTCATAGAGCAGTATTTGGTTCTATTGATAGAACAATAGCTTATTATTTAGAAGAAACTAAAGGAATATTACCATTATGGTTAGCTCCTAAACAAATGGTTGTTATGCCAGTAAACTCTGAATTCCAAGCAGATTATGCTAAAGAAGTAACAGAAATGCTACAAGAAGAAGGTTTTAGGGTATTCTTAGATGATCGTAATGAAAAACTGGGTTATCGTTTAAGAGAAGCACAGACTAAGAAGATTCCATATACTCTTATCTTAGGAGATAATGAAAAGAATGATAAAACTATTAGTTATCGTTTATTTGGAGAAAAGGATACTACAACTTTAAGTCAAAAAGATTTTATTAAATTAGTAAGAGAAGAAGTAGATCAAAGAAAATTATTTAAGAAGTAACATTGTTACTTCTTTTATTGACTAATAAATTTATTTAGTCTAAGATAAATATTCAAGAAGGTATGTATATGAATGCATTAGAAGAAATAATTGATGAATATGATGCTTATGATAGGGATCATCCTGAGTATACTAAAGAAGATATAATTAAATATGTATTAAGAGAAATAAATGATATTGATTATTCTAATAGTATAGATGAAATCAAGTTACTTAAGGATTCTTATAATAATCATTTAGAAAAGATATTAGAAATACTAGATGATAATAATTTTAATGAAGTGGCTAGATTAATTGATTTTTTAGTATTTTCTTATCAACAAGAATTAGTTCATTTAGAAGCAACTAAGAATCCTTTAAATGAGGATTATATAGAAATTTATCATGATAAAGAGAGTTTTAATGATAAACAACTTGTTTTCAATGAATTTATAGAAACTAAAATTAATATGTTTAGAAGTGTAAAAACAGTAGAAAAAAAACTAAAAATATGATATTATATATAGGTAGGTAAAGGTGGTGGTATCAATGAATCATGACTTAGCTAATGAAATACGTAGTAAAGTAGATATAGTTGATATCATCGGAGAGAGAATACCATTAGTTGCAAAGGGCAAGAACTTTTTTGGAGTGTGCCCTTTTCATGATGATACAAATCCTTCAATGAGTGTATCTAGAGAAAAACAGATTTATACTTGTTTTTCTTGTCATGCTACTGGTAATGTTTTTACTTTTTTAATGAATTATGAACATATCGATTTCAAAGAAGCATTAAAGTATTTAGGAGATAAAGTAGGTATAGATACTGGTAGTATTAAAGTAACAAAGAAAAGTACTAAATATGATAAATTATATGATGCTTATAAGTTGGCTTTGAAATATTATCAGAATAATTTAAATAGTACAGCTGGTAAATTAGCAAAGAAATATTTATTAAATAGAAAAATAGATGAGTCTATTATTAAAGAATTTGAAATAGGTCTTTCATTGGAAAGTAAAGATGATTTAACTAAGTTATTAACTGGTAAAGATTATGATTTAGCTACATTAAATAAAATAGGTTTAACTTCTGATAATCATGATGTTTATAATGAAAGAATTATGTTTCCTTTATATGATGTTACCGGAAAAGTTGTAGGCTTTAGTGGTAGAATCTATAAGGATAATGGTAGTAATAAATATGTAAATACTAAAGAAACAGAAATATTTAAAAAAGGGGAAACTCTGTACCATTATCATATAGCACGAGAAGAATGCCGTTTAAGTAAAAGTGTTATTGTAATGGAAGGATTCATGGATGTTATTAGAGCTAGTTCAATTGGTATTAAGAATACTGTAGCTTTAATGGGAACAGCTTTAACAAAAGAACAAATTAATTTACTTAAGAGGTTATCTAATAATATTATTTTGTGTTTAGATGGAGATGCTCCAGGAGTACACGCAGCTTTAACTAATGGAGAATTATTATTTAATAATGGTATCGAAGTTAAAGTAGTAGAAATTCCTGATAATGATGATCCAGATAGTTTTATTTTGAAACATGGTAAAGAACGTTTTCAAGGATTAATAGATAATGCTTTAAATTACTCTGATTTTAAATTAAAAAAACTACGTGATACAGTAGATTTTCGAAGTGATGAAGAAAAAGCTAATTATATTAATAAAGTTATTGAAGAAACAGCAAAACTATCTGATGAAATAAGAAGAGAAGTTGTCCTAAAAAGACTTGCAAAAGAGTTTGATATAGGTTATAATACACTGGAAATGCGTATGAATAGCCTTCTAAAAAAAGAGGATAAGAAAGAGATTGTAATTCCTAAGAAAGAAGTAACAAAGAAGGATAAATACACAAAAGCTTTTGAACAAATTATTTACTTTATGTTGAATAATGATTGGGTTATTACTGAGGTAGAAGAAGGAAAACTAATTTTTCCAACAAATGCAATGAGAAAGACCTGTAGTGAAATAATCTATTATTATAAGAAGTATGGTAATATTAATGTTGCTGATTTCTATACTTCAATTGGGGATAAAGAAGATATTATGTTACTAATCAATGGTATTTTAGCTGAAGAGTATAATGAGACTACTGATAATAAGGAGTTAGAGGAATACTTTAAAGTAGCTAGAGAATTTGCTACTAAAGAAGAAATTAAAAGACTTACAGGTTTAATGAAAAAAGAAATAGATCCATTAGAACAAGCTAAAATAGCTGAGAAGATTAGAAAGCTTAAGTTAGGAGATAATTAGGTATGGTTGAAGAAATAAAAACTCTTGATGAAAGAAAAGAGAAGTTATTAAAAATTGGTCAAAAACAAGGTTATGTTACTTATGAACAACTAGCTGAACAATTAAAAGGGTTAGAAGTAGACAGTGATTCACTAGATGAATTATATAATTTTTTGGTAGAAGCTAATATTGATATTGTATCTGAAGATGGTACTGATGATGCTAACGGTGAAGAAATAACTGAAGATATGGCAGTTGAAAATTTAACACTTACTAAAGATGTTAAAATTAATGATCCAGTTAGAATGTACTTAAAAGAAATAGGTCGTATTAACTTACTTACTTCAGATGAAGAATTTGAATATGCTGTAAGAGCAGAGCAAGGTGATGAAGAGGCTAAAAGAATGTTAGCTGAATCTAATCTTCGTTTGGTTGTTTCTATAGCTAAGAGATATGTTGGACGTGGAATGTTATTTTTGGATTTAATTCAAGAAGGAAATATTGGTTTAATGAAAGCAGTTGATAAATTTGATCCAACTAAAGGTTATAAGTTTTCTACTTATGCGACTTGGTGGATAAGACAAGCTATTACAAGAGCAATTGCTGATCAGGCTAGAACTATTCGTGTTCCAGTTCATATGGTTGAAACAATTAATAAATTAGCTCGTGTTCAAAGACAATTAACACAGGAATTAAACAGAGAACCAACTGATGAAGAAATAGCTAAGAAATTAGGTATTACTGTCGAAAAGGTTCGTGAAGTATATAAAATAAGTCAAGATCCGGTATCTTTAGAAACTCCAATTGGAGAAGAAGATGATTCTCATTTAGGAGACTTTATAAAAGATGAAAGAACTATGGGGCCTGAAGAATACGCAACAGTAGAAATGTTAAAAGAAGAATTAAGAGGAGTACTTGCTACTCTTACTGAAAGAGAAGAAAAAGTATTAAGACTTAGATTTGGTTTAGATGATGGTCAATGTAGAACTCTAGAGGAAGTAGGACAAATTTTTGGAGTTACTCGTGAACGTATTCGTCAAATTGAAGCAAAGGCTTTAAGAAAATTAAGACATCCATCTCGTTCTCGTAAATTAAAGGATTTTTTAACAGACTAATGAAAATTAATGAGAGATTAAAAAAAATAGGTGATTTGGTAGAAGCTAACTCTGTATGTCTAGATGTCGGTTGTGATCATGCTTTACTTGATATTTATCTAGTAAGATTAAATAAAAATATTAAAGCAATTGCTAGTGATATTGCTGAAGGACCATTAGAGCAAGCTAAAAATAATATAAAAAGAGAAAGATTAGATGGAAAAATTGAAATACGCTTAGGCGCAGGATTAGATACATATTCAGATGAAATAGATACTGTTATAATATCTGGTATGGGTGGTAGAAATATCATTGGTATTTGTAAAGACAATCCCAAAGTGTTAAAGGAAATAAAATCTTTAATAGTAAGTCCTAATAATTATCAAGAAGATGTAAAAAAATATTTATGTAAAAATGGTTTTTATATTCATAATGAAGAATTTGTTCGTGATAAAAAGTTCATTTATCAAATAATAATTCTAAAAAAAGGTAAGAAGAAATATACTAAAAAGGAATATTTCTTTGGACCAATATTTTTAATAAAAAAAGGTCCTTTATTTAGAGAATATTATGAGAGAGAAATTAAATCACGTGAAATATTACTTTCTCTTTTACCTAAAAATTACAGGTATAAAAAATATCAAACTCGAAAAGAAATAGAAATGATAAAAAAAGAAATAGAAGACTAGTATTTAGTCTTCTTTTATTTTATAATATAAGTACCTAGAGGTGTATTATGAAAAAGTTTAATTTGTTATTAATACTATTGATTATTATGCTATGTAATAATAGTGTTTTTGCTAAAGATACAGTAATTTCTATGAATAAATATAAAGAAGAAAAATTCAATTATATTATTGATTCTTATAATATAGAAGGAAAAAAAGATGGAAAAATTATTGGGGGTTATATTTTAAAAGATAATAGTCAAGAAGATAACTCCGATACTAAAGATTATCGTGTTATTGTTACTAAGTATGATAATAATAATAAAATTACTTGGAAATATATTTATGGTAATAAAACTGGTGATAAAATAGATTCATTGAATTATAGTTATGATAATACTGGTATGATTGATGGATATCTAATTACAATGCATTGTACAACTCAAGAAAGTATAACTGAAAATACTATTTTTATTAAACTTTCTTTTGATGGGAAAGTTATTTTTGAAAAAAATCTTGAGGCTAGTAATAAGATAATGCTTTCTAAAATAAAAGAAACTTATACAGATGAAGGTATTATAGATGGATATGTAGCTATTGGGAATAATTTTGATACTTATACTAGTTATGTTTTAAAATTTGATCGTGATTTAAATATCATGTGGTCAAGAGAGTATGATAATTTTCAATATTTAGATATTGAAAATATAATTAAAGATCAAAAGATAATTGGTTATGTAGTACTTAGACAAAATAGTGATAACTTAATGAGCGAATTAATTAGATTCAATGTTTATGGAGAGGAACCTATTGTTATTAAGAATGATTTAGAAGAATCTTGTTCATATCACTTGGCTGAAGCAAATGATGGTTTTATTCTTTATGGGGATACTAAACAAGTTAAACTAAATAAAGGAACTACTAGTTATTATTTAGCTAATTATAATTCTAATAATGAAAATTATTGGGAAACTTTTGGAGATATTGCAATTGATAATAATAAAATAATCAAGTTATTACCATTAAAAAAAGATAATAAAATAAAAGAATACTTATTATTGTATTCTAATGATAATATTGATACTAATCTAGAGATTGTAAAGATTGGTTTAGAAGGAGAAATAAAAAATAAAATTAAAAAGATTTATGATGAGTACTATGATGTATCAGATTATATATTTTCTAATGATATTCTTTATTTAGTAGGACAAATTAACTGCCCTAAAGATGATACTTGTGAATATGATTCTAATTCATTATTCTTAGTGAGTGATGAAGAAAAAGTTATTGAAGTAAAAGATAATGATAGCAGAAATATTTTAATTGTTACTGGTATCTTTATAATTATGATTATCGGTACAATTATAATTAGAAGAAAAAGAAGTTTAAAATACGCCTAAGACGTATTTTTTCTTTTACTAATAATACTACTAATAGTAGTTGTACTTATAATTATTAAATAGTAAAGCAATAATTTAATTTTAAAACTATTAGTAATAAGAGTAATAATAAATAGTAAAGTAGTAATTAGTAAACCAAATTTAATACCTATAAGGTATTTTTTCTTTTGATAATTATTACCTAGTAAATAGCTATTAATAGAGATAGCTATTAATAATAGTAATAGTTTCAATAGTTTGAAGAAATTATTATCAATAATATTATAATAATTAAGAATAGTAATTATAAATAATAATAGTGTAATAGTAATTATGGTTAATAATAAGTATTTAAGATATTTGATAATATCACCTCTATAAAAAAGTATGCTTTAGCATAAAAAATTATGATTAAGTTCATAATATAATTAGGTGATTTAATGAAATATTTTATTATCTTATTTAGATGTGTTTTCTTTTATTCTATAGTAGCAATCTTTTATCGAATAATGGGTAAGAGAGAAATAGGTGAATTATCAATAATGGATTTTATAGTTTCTATTTTTATTGCAGAGATGGTAGCTATTTCTATTGAAAACTATGAAAAAAGTATTTTGGTTTCTTTATTACCAATAACTATCTTAGTATTATTACAAATAGTGCTTGCTAGAGTATCATTGCATAATTATACTTTTAGAAAAATTATTGATGGAGAGCCATCTATTATTATTGAAAAAGGAAAAGTTAATTTTAAAGAAATGAAAAAACAACGTTATAATTTAGATGATTTGTTAGCTCAACTTAGAATAAATTCAATTAAATCAATTTCTGAAGTAGATTATGCTATTTTAGAAACGAGTGGTAAATTATCAATATTTAAAAAAGATCAAACAGAAGGAGATTATCCATTACCATTAATTGTCGATAGTAAAGTAAATAAAGATGTTTTAAGAGCCATTAATAAGACAAGTATTTGGTTAGAAGAAGAACTTGCTAAAGAAAAAATAGATTTAGAAAATATATTCTATGGTTTTTATAAAGATGATAATTTATTTTTAATTGAAAAAGATAAAATAAAGTGACAATTTTCTTATATTTAATAAGTTAAATTATTAATGGTGATATTATGAAAAAGCTATTAATAATTTTTATACTATTACTAATACTTAGTAATATTAATGATTTGGAAACAGCAAATGAAACCAGAGGAGTTTTTATTAGTTATATTGAATTAAGTGAATATATTAAAGATTATAGTGAAGAGACTAGTAAAAATAATATTAAGAAAATGATTAATAATATTAAAGGTTATAATTTAAATACTATTATTCTTCAGGTACGAGTATCTAGTGATGCTATATATGATTCTAATATATTTCCCTATAGTAAATATATTACTAATGATGGTAAGTCTTATGATGTGTTAGATTATTTTATTAAAGAAGCTCATAATAGTAATCTAAGGTTATATGCTTGGATCAATCCTTATCGAGTAGAAACAACTAATAATATTGATTTAATTACTAAAGATAATCCAGCCTATAAATATATTGGAACAGATAATATTTATATTAATAATGGTATTTATTATAATCCAGCTAAGAAAGAAGTAGTTAATTTAATAGTTGATGGTGTAGAAGAAGTATTAAACTATAATATAGATGGATTATTATTTGATGATTATTTTTATCAAAATACTAATATTGATTATAATGATTATAAAAAATATTTGATAAAGCATCCAAACATATCTCTTGAAGAATATCGTTTAAATAATGTAAATAATTTAGTAAAGACAGTGTATAGTAAGTGTAAAGAAAAGAATATTAAATTTGGCATATCTCCAGATGGCAATATTGATAATAATTATCAAAAAAACATGGCTGATATTCGTTCTTGGATGAGTGAAGATAATTACATAGATTTTATTATTCCTCAACTTTATTATGGTTTTAATAATGAAGCTAAGAGTTATCCTAAAGCTATAGCAGAATGGCAAAAATTAATTAGAAATGATGATTTAGAAATGTTGATAGGATTAGCTGCTTATAAGATAGGAAAAGAGGATATATATGCAAAAGGTGGAAGAAAGGAATGGATTGAGAACAATAATATTTTAATGAAAGAAGTTATACTAGCTAGAAATATTAATAATTATAAAGGATTTGTTATTTTTAGATATGATAATTTATTTAATAAAGATACATTTACAAATAATAATACTATCGAAATAAGTAATTTAAAAAAAGTAATAAAATAGTTGCAATTTAAAAATATATGCTATAATGATGATAGAGGTAGATGATATGAATAATAAAGGTTTTACATTAGTAGAAATACTAGCAATGTTAGTAGTATTAGGAATATTAATGGTTATTACTATACCTAATGTCACAGGAATTTTAGCTAATAATAAATTTAAAGTTATGAAGGCAGATGCTGATAAAACAGTAGATACTGCTAAGATAAGATTTTCACAACTTAAGCCAGTAAATAAACCAAAGGTAAATGAATGTGTAGTGTATTCACTAAATTCATTAAATAATACTGGTGACATAACTAAAGGGCCTAATGGTGGACAGTATTTACAATATGAATCATTTGTAGCGGTTACTAGAAAGGCAAATAGATATGAATATTATATTCGTTTAGTAGAATTATATGATGACACTAAAAAGATTGGAATAGAATTAAAAGAGAGTTCTGGTTTGTCAGAAGGTAAAATTGATTATATTAAGGAAATTACTTCTGAAGTAATGGATGAAGAATCCACAGGTAAAGCAGAGGAGGGAAAAGCAAAGCTAACAGAATACTTAAGTGATGCAGGCGTATGTACTAGCGTTATTTCATATGACGTTGGAAAAGCGTATGCAGAAGAATAATATGTAAAGTGTAAATAAATTGTAATTTAAAAAAAAAGGTATTGTAAATAAAAATAAACAATGATAAGATTGATTTATAAAATAAGGAGAGAGAGGAAAGAAAAAAATGAAAAAAATAAATAGTAAAGGTTTTACATTAATTGAGTTGCTTGCTGTTATCACAATCATGGGTATCTTAATGTTAGTTGCTATCCCAGCAGTTTCAAGAACAATTGAGAACTCACGTCGTGATACATTTATGGATACTGCAAAAGCATATGTTAATGCAGTAAAGAATGCAGTTGCTGCAGATGAATTAAAATGTGGTTCTGGAACTGATGCAAAAATCATTTCTGCTGAAGGTACAGGATTCTATCAACTTAAATTTGATAGTTCTAATGATACTGGAAAGGATTTAATGGAACAAGGAGGAAAATCTTCTTGGGGTAATGCTGAAGTAAAAGGAATAGTAGTAATTGAAAAAACTGTTCAAGATAACAGAAATAGTTATAAATACTATGTTATGATGGTAGATTCAGTTGGACGCGGAATTGGTGCTGCTAATGGAAGTACTGGTGTTCCAACATTAATTATTAATAATGATGATACACTAAATAGATCTAATGTAGCAACTACAGATGCTGATGGTAGATCTAAATTCTATGAAGAATTTAAAGAAGTAACTTATGCTACTAAAATAGATGATGCTTCATCAGGTTCAGCAATTGGTACTGCTGCAACTGATAATCCAGTAGTTTGTCACGTAGTAATGTAATAGAATATTAAGGATGAGGAATCATCCTTTTTCTTTTGCTTTAAACTTGTTATAATATAGATGGTGGTATTATGTTGTATATAGGTAGTCATGTAAGTTTTACAAAGAATAGTCAATTGCTTGGTAGTTTAGAAGAAGCTTTAAGCTATGGAGCCAATACTTTTATGTTTTATACTGGAGCTCCACAAAATACCAATAGATCTAATATTGATTATAATTTAACTCAAGAAGCAATAAAATTAATGAAATCTAATAATATTGATATATCTAAAGTAATTGTTCATGCACCATATATTATTAATTTATGTAATCCAGAAAAGTTTGATTTTTCAGTTAAATTCCTAACTGAAGAAGTAAAAAGGGTATCAGATTTAGGAGTTAAATACTTAGTACTTCATCCAGGGTCGCATGTAGGATTAGGAGTAGAAAAAGGCATTTCTAATATCATTTTAGGTCTTAAAAAAGTATTTGAGAGTACTAGTTGTAATGTTACTATTTTACTTGAGACTATGGCTGGTAAGGGTACTGAAATAGGGAGAAATCTTGAAGAAATAAAAACTATTATAGATAGTGTTAATAATGAAAGACTAGGAGTATGCTTAGATACTTGTCATTTGCATGATGCTGGATATGATTTAACTAAGTTTGATGAATTTTTGAATGAATTTGATAATATAATTGGAATTGATAAGATAAAGTGTATCCATATAAATGATTCTAAAAATGTAATTGGTTCACATAAAGATCGTCATGAAAATATTGGTTTTGGTAAAATTGGTTTTGATACTTTACTTAATGTTATTTATAATGATAAGTTAGTTGATATTCCTAAAATTCTAGAAACACCATATGTTGATGATAAACCACCATATAAATATGAAATAGAAATGATAAAGAACAAAAGATTTACAAAATATAATAACTAGTGTGGTATAATTAAGTATATTGTTGATGGGATGTGATTTAATGAGAAGTTATTTGCTTTACAAAATAACTCATATTTTTCATAGATTGGGATTTTATTATTATTCAGTTAAATTTTATGTTCAAGATAATAAGGAAAACAACAATATTATTCTTTGTTTTTTTAAAGCTGTTTTTCGTTATTTAAAAATTTTTAACTATAAATATGGTTATTATGAATATTTAGAAATACCTATTACTACAAAATGTAGTTTAAGATGTAAACATTGCTCTAATCTCATACCATTTTATAAGAAGCAAAGTGATTATGAAATTAGTGTATTAGAGAAGAGTATAAAAGAGTTTTTGAAATGTATTAATAATATTGTATTTGTTAGAGTATTAGGAGGAGAACCATTCTTAGGCGGTAATATCATTAGAGTTTTACAAATTCTTTTAAAGAGTGATAAAATTCAGCGAATAGAAGTAGTTACTAATGGTACTATAATACCTAAAGATAAAAAATTAATTAAACTGTTAAAGAATCCTAGAGTCGTTATTTCAATTAGTCAATATCCTTTTGTTAATTATCATAAATTGGAAGAATTCTTAATAAAGGAAGAAATAAAATATCATATTGATAAAATGACTTTTTGGCTAGATTTTGGTGATGCAAAAAAGCAAAATAAAACTGTTAAACAATTAGCTAGACAATATCGAAACTGCAATCAAATATGTAGAAGTTTAGTAAATGGACAATTTCATTTGTGCCCTAGATCTTCTCATGGAACAGATTTAGGAATTGTAAAAGATAATGAAGATGATTATTTAGATCTTTTGGATTCAACAATGACAATTGAAGAAAAGAGAAATAGAATTAATCAATTATTAAAAAAGAAATACATTAAAGCTTGTGATCATTGCTATTTTGGTACAAGATTAGCTAAAAAAGTTCCAGTTGCTGAGCAAATAAATAAAAAAGTAAAGAATCAGAAATGATTCTTTTTAAATATATTTTTGCTTATAATCAATATATAAGTTTATTAGTCTTTTATATAGAGTATTACTTATCTGCGGTTTTAATATTTCAAATACTTTGATATTTTCATTTAATAATTCTTCATAGTATTTCATAATAAAATTATATGTAATATCTAATTCTTTTTTTGTATATTTTATGTTATTTTTAGAAGCAAATTCTTCTAAATCTTCTTTTTTAAGAATATGAATATATCTTTTAACTAAATCTTTATAAATAAATATCACCTCTAAAAAAATATATGAATTAAGTATGAAAATATGTGATAAACTAGTAGTAGGTGGATTTCATGAGTAAAAACAAAAAGAAAATTAATTATGACAAAGTAATTAGTGCTAGATTTACACTATTTTTAGTTGTAATGTTGTTTTTGTTTTGTATTGTTTTAATAAAAGTATTTAAGGTAATGATTATTGATAAAAAGACTTATACTGAAGATTTATCAATTTTAACATATAGTACTGTTAGTGGAACTAGTAGTCCTCGAGGAAGAATCTATGATCGTAATTATAATATTTTAGTTGATAATAAATCTTTAAAGACAATTACCTATCGTAAACAAAAAGGTATTACTAATTTAGAAATGATTAAGGTTGCTAGTGAATTAGTACCACATATAGATTTGAATTATCAAAAATTAACTGATAGAGCTAAAAGAGAATACTATTTTGCAAAGAATAAAAACTTGTGTGATAAATTAGTTACTAAAGGAGAAAAAGAAAAAGTTAAACAGATGAAGATGACTCAAAATGAATTAGATGAATTAAAAATAAGTCGAATTAAAGAAGAAAATTTAAATTTTTCTCCTGAAGAACAAAAAGTAGCTTATTTATACTATTTAATGAATAAAGGATATACTTATGAAGAAAAAATAATTAAGAGTAATGTTAGTGATAAAGAGTATGCTTATGTATCTGAAAATAATGAAGAATTAACTGGATTTAATACTAAGATAGATTGGGAAAGAGTTTATCCATATGGAGATGTTTTTAAAACTATTTTAGGTAAAGTATCTACTAGTACTCAAGGTATTCCTGCAGAAGATAAAGATTATTATTTAGCTAAGGGTTATAATTTGAATGATCGAGTAGGAATTAGTTATTTAGAAAAGCAATATGAAGAGTATTTACATGGAGAAAAAGATGTTTATGAGATAGTTAATTCTCATGAGACCAAGTTATTAAAAGAAGGTAGTAGAGGAAAAGATATTGTTTTAACTATTGATATTAATTTACAAAGTGAAGTAGAAAGAATTTTAAGTGAACAAGTGGCTATGGCTAAAGGAGAAGCTAATACTGATTATTATGATCATTCTGGTGTAATAATTCAAGATCCAAAAACTGGAGAAATATTAGCTATGGCTAGTAAGAGAATAGTTAATGGAAGTATTATAGATAATACTACTAGTTTGTTAATATCTCCAATTACTCCAGGAAGTGTAGTTAAAGGAGCTTCAATGTTAGTTGGTTATAATACAGGAGCTATTCATATTGGAGAGTATATGCGTGATGAATGTGTTAAAATAGCTGGTATTGAAAAAGCCAAATGTTCATCTGTTGATAATTTAGGTACTATTAATGATATAACTGCTTTAGCTAAAAGTAGTAATGTTTATCAATTTAAAACAGCTATTAGAGTTAATGGACAAGAGTATTACTATAATATGCCATTAATATTTAAACAATCTTCATTTGATACTTATCGTAATATGTATCATTCCTTTGGCTTGGGTGTAAAAACAGGAATTGATTTACCAGTAGAAAGTAATGGTTATACTTCTAAAGATAAAGCAGCAGGTAATTTGTTAGATTTTGTTATGGGTCAATATGAAACTTATACTCCAATTCAGTTATCACAATATATTTCTACTATTGCGAATAGTGGAGAAAGAGTAGAACCTCATCTTTTAAAAGAAGTTCATAAATCTAGTGATAATGATGAAATAGGAGCATTAGATTTTAAAGTAGAAAGAAAAGTATTAAATAAAGTAGATACTAAACCAGAATATATGAATAGAGTAAAAGAAGGTTTCATCGCCGTATTAAATTCTCCAGGAGGTTATGGAGTTGGTTATATGAATCCTGCAATGAGACCAGCAGGTAAGACTGGTACTTCTCAAAGTTTTATAGATACTAATAATGATGGTAAGATTGATACTGAGACAATTACTAGTTCATTTTTGGGTTATGCTCCTTATGATAACCCTAAAATGAGTATAATGGTCACTTCTCCTGATTCATCTCATCCTAATTCAAGTACTAATTATGCTTCATTAGTTACTTATCATATTACGCAGGCAATAACGGCTAAATATAGTGAAATGTATGGTTATTAGTTGATTAAATTGGAAAAGTTTGTTATAATACCGATAGACGTGTAAGGAGGGATTAGAACATGGCTAAAGTAGGAAATAGACAATATAAAACTCTAGTATGTAGTGAATGCAAAGAAGAAAATTATAGAGAACAAAAAAATGTTAGAAATACAACAGACCGTCTTGAAATGAATAAATACTGTCCTAGATGTAGAAAACACACTGTACATAAGGAAAAGAAATAAAATAAGTCTAAAACTTATTTTTTAATTTAGGAGTGATAGAATGATAAGTACAAATGATTTAAAAAATGGAATTACTATTGAATATGAAGGAAATATTTATGTAGTAATGGATACTCAACATGTTAAACCTGGTAAAGGAGCAGCTATAGTTAAGGCAAAGTTAAAGAATTTAAGAACAGGGGCTATTATTGAACAAACTTTTAATGCTGGAGTTAAAGTAGCTACTGCTCATATTGAAAAGCAATTAATGCAATATCTATATAATATGAATGATGTTTATTATTTCATGAATATGGAAAGTTATGAACAATTAGAAATACCTGCTAGTAAGATTGCTGATCAAGCTAAACTTTTAAAGGAAAATTTAGAAGTATATATTACTAGTTATGAAGGAGAAATTCTAGGAGTAGCACTACCAGATAAAGTAGAATTAGTAGTAACTCATACAGAACCAGCTGTTAAAGGAAATACTACTCAGAATGCTTTAAAAGATGCTACTGTAGAAACAGGATTATTAGTAAGAGTACCTTTATTTATTGAAGAAGGAGAAACAATTATTGTATCTACTTCAGATGGTAAATATGTATCAAGAGCGTAAAGCTCTTTTTTTGTTATTGAAAGTATTAAGAATTATAACTATAATTATTATAGAAGGTGATAATTATGCATGGAGAAGTTAGTAAAAAGGTTGTTGGAATTATTCTTGTTTTGTTTGGATCTATTGTTGGATATTTTGCTCTTAAAGATTTTTTTTATAACAATAATGGTTCTATGGATTCGGATATAATTGGATTTGTTGTTTTTGTATCTTTATGGTCACTTACTTTTATTATATTTGGAATTTGGCTAATTAAATCTGATAAGAAAGATAAAGAAAACAGTGAAAAAAGAAAATATAATGGTGTAACAATAGATGCTGATTTTGATAGTGTTAGGATGATAACCAGAGGTGGTGGCATTGATGATAGAAGCCATAATCATACATATTATACAATTATATGTTCTTGGGTAAACCCTGATGATAATAAACTATACTATTTTGAGAGCGGTTCATTATATGATGATCCAAACGAATTAATAATAGAAAAAAATATTACAAAATTTAAGGTGACTTATGAAGTTGGTAATATTAAGAATTATGAAGTTGACCTAAGTGATGTGGAGGAATGTAAATGAATAAATATGTATTAGATTTCTATACAGAAAAAGGTGGAAAATCAAATAAAAGTGCTATGGTTGCAGGAATTCTTGTAGGATTAGTTTTTCTAATTACTGGTGTAGTATTATTTTTTGTTATTAAGGAATTAGGTAAGCAAATTTTTGCAATCTTTTTTGCACTAGTAGGTGCCTTTGTTTTTTCTACATCAATTATTACTATAATAGCTAGTTCTAAAAGGGCTAAAATAATAGATGATTTAATTAAGAATAGTAAATGTATTGAAGCGGATATAACAGGTGTAATACTTGATAGAAGAATTCTAGCAAATAGAATAGAATGCTCATATTCTGATTCATATGGAAATAAAAAAGATTATATTAGTGATGATATACATGAAAACGTTAATGCTATAATTGAAAAGTTAAAAATAAAAAAAATACCGGTTTATTATAATGATACTGATTATTTTGTTGATATAAGAATAATATATGATTCTGTTGTAGACTTAACTAAGTAGGTGATAAGATGGATAATAAAAATAAGGGCTGGATTCTAATAATAATTGGGTTTATATTAGTTGTTTTTCTAATTATAAAAGTTATTATAAGTGGAGAAGCTGTTAATGAATTTATATTTTTTATGTTTTTTCCAGGATGCTTTTCTATGATATATGGAATTTTTGTATTAAATGGAGGAAAAACAGTAATTAAAAATGAAAATAAAATGGAAACTGCTCCTATAATTATTAATACAAAATTCGTAGAAGTTAGAGAACATTATGACCGTGATAATGGCTCTGATTATTATATTATAACCTCATGGGTTAATCCTGATGATAAGAAAATATACTTTTTTAATAGTGGTTACGTTGGCTCTGATTATACTGAAATTATTAAAAAAAATGATATAAAATTGCCTGTTACATATGAAGCTGGTAATATAGAAAATTATAAAATGGATATAAGTATATTAAAGGAGATTAATTATGAACAAAGCAAATAGTTCTTTTAATAAGAAAAAACAAGAAGTTTTACTTTCTACAATTTTAAGTTTTGTTTTTTTAGCCTTTGGTATCTTCTTTCTATATTTATATTTAGAAATAAATTCTATTGATAGAGAGAGTTATTTAGTAGGTGTTATTTTATGTTTTATCATTGGCGGAGTTACATTAATAATGAACATAAAAGGCTTGATAAAATTGGAAGGTATAAAAAAGAAAACGGAAGTTTTAAAAAATATTGGGGAAATAATCAGAGCTAAAGTAGTAGATGAAAAATATACTATGCTGGAAGGTACTCAATTGATTTGCAATGCTGAGATTAACGGTATATCATATGAGTTTATAAGTTCAAGTGTTCCTAGGTATTCTTTATATGCTTGTAAAGAGCTAGGTATTGATGAATTACCAGTATATGTTAATATGCAAAATCCTAAAGAATATGCAGTTGATACAGGAGAAGTAGAAGATAGAATAGTTAATTTAACATAAATAATGTAAATTTATTGTAAATGTTTAATTGCTAGACACTTTTTTATAGTATAATATAGTTAGGAAGATAGGAGAAGTTGTATGGCAAAGAGAAAGAGAAGAAGATCTAAGAAACAAAAATTTGAAATTTCAATTGGTTTATATGCTGTATTATTTATTATTGTAGCTATTTTAGGTATAGGTAAATTTGGACCTGCGGGTCGAATGATTGCCTCTTTTAGTTTGTTTTTAACTGGATCTACCTATATGATTTTCTTATTTGTTTTATTAATATTAGGAATATATGTTTTGTTTAAAGGAGATTGGCCTGATTTCTTTTCTACAAAGATGTTAGGACTTTACTTATTTATTATTGGAGTTTTAACAGTTATGCATTGGGAATTTGTTTCTCAAAATAGTGGTAATGCTAGTTTGGTATTTAAAGAAACAATGCGTCAATTGAATTTAGGATTTCAAAATATTATGACAACTGGTAGTATTGGAGAAACTGTCGCAGTTGGAGGAGGATTAATTGGTGGAGCTTTTGCTATTGCTTTTGCTAAATTATTCTCATATTTAGGAATGCAAATAGTTACTGTTATCTTTATTGTAGTTGGTATTTGTATGTTTACTGGTTTTTCAATTGTTGAGTTTATAAAGAATAGATTTGAAGATATTGAAGAATCAAGAAATAATAGAGTCACTGACGAAGATGAACTACCTAATAAAAAGGTAAAAATTAGTAATGGTAATGAAATTGAAGAGGCAGAAAAACAAGTTGTTAAGAATATTGATGAATTAAAGAAATTATCTGTTCAAAATAATGAGTCTAAAGAAGAAAAAGAATCTTCTAATCAAGGTTCAATAGTTAATCCAAGTTATAAATTACCATCTTTAGATTTATTAAATAAACCACAAAATAAAAATACAGCAACTGATAATTCAGCAATTGAAGCTAATATTGAAAAGCTAGAAAAAGTCTTAGAAAGCTTTGGTGTAATTGCTAAAGTAGTAGAAGTTCATGTTGGACCTACAGTTGCTCAATATGAATTAGAAATAGCTAGTGGTACAAGGGTTAATAAAATTACAACATTGAGTAGAGAAATAGCTTTAGCTTTATCTAAGAAAGATGTTCGTATTGAGGCGCCAATTCCTGGTAAGAGTACTGTTGGTGTTGAATTTGCTAATGATAAACCATTACCAGTAAGTTTCTATGAAATCTTAGCTAGTAGAACAATGCAACAAGCTAAAGATAAGAAGTTAATGGTACCATTAGGTAAATCAATAATGGGTGAGATTGGTGTTTGTGAGATTAATAAAATGCCTCATTTACTTATAGCTGGTACTACTGGTTCTGGTAAATCAGTTTGTGTAAATGGAATAATTTGTTCTATTTTAATGAGAGCCAAACCAGATGAGGTAAAATTAGCAATGATTGATCCAAAAGTAGTTGAATTATCTGTTTATAATGGTATTCCACATTTAATGCGACCAGTTGTATCTGATCCAAAAGAAGCTGCAGTATTATTACAAAAAATGGTAGCTGAGATGGAAAAGAGATATCAAATGTTTGCTAATTCAGGTACTAAAAAAATTGAAGGATATAATGAATATGTAGAAAAGTATAATAAAAAGCATCCAGATGAACC
>CADBCT010000005.1 GCA_902793315.1 uncultured Erysipelotrichaceae bacterium | reverse complement strand
TGTTTTCTCTCATATACACACATCTCCTTTATTAAATTTTAACATAGAAAAAGTAGACAGTTCTTTTTTTATCTGTCTACTTTTACTTTACCACTTTATTTTGCTTCTATAATTAATTTAATTGCAGTTCGCTCCTCACCATCAATTGAAATATCTTGAAATGCTGGGATACAAACCAAGTTTTTACCACTAGGAGCAATAAAACCTCTCGCAATAGCTACAGCTTTAATTGCTTGATTTAATGCCCCAGCACCTACTGCTTGGATTTCAACACTTCCCTTTTCTCTAAAGACATTAGCTAGAGCCCCTGCTACACTATTTGGATTAGATTTACTACCTACTTTTAATGTTTCCATAAATTCCTCACTTTCAATTAATAATATGAGAAATAACTAAAATTATGTTAAAAAGAACTATTTTATATTATAATTTAAGTGGTGATTGTATGAAAAAACTATTCTTATTATTAACAATTTTTTCTTTAATATTAACTGGCTGTTATAAAGAAACTAATAAGGAGCAAGAAACAACTCCTAAAACTACACCTAAAGTTACTGAAAAAAAAGATATCTATAAAGACTTAAACAATACCCCAATTGGTATTTATAAATTAGAAAATAATACATTAATAAAACTATCTACAATAACAAAACACTTAAATGTTGAAGAAGATATTGGTACTTTTCAAATCTATTTATCTAATGAAAATAATATTACTTTAAATAAAAGCTTTGGTGAATCATTTTATAATGAATGGATTAAGTATAAAGATATAAAACAAGGATTTAATATTAAATATACTTTAAAGAATGATCAAGTAACTTCATATAATATATTTAGTCCTGATGATACTTTTAAACATTGGGAATATTTAATGAATTATTTATATGATGACTATATAAATAGAGGAAAATCTTTCTATTCACACCTTGAATCTAGCGATTATAATCAAAATTCTTTATTTACAGCTATTAAAATACAAGCAGCTTATCAATGTAGTGAAATAAAAAGTATTGAATTAACTGCTTTTACTTATGATAGTGAAGATGACTTTTTAAATAATGAATACCGAGGTAATTCTTATTCTAACTTAATTATTAATACAAATTAAAAGTTCTATTTCTAGAACTTTTTTTAGTCTTTTAAATACCAAGTAGTAGCAATTTCATGTACATCTATTTCTTTTCCATCTTTATATGTATGTAGATAAGATCTATATCCTCTTCTACCTATCTGTTCTGAAGAAGTACTATACGTTTTACCTTCTTTAGCATTACTATTAGACCAGAACTCTACATGAGCTTCTCCATTATAAGAATATGCTTTTATATAAATTGGATATTTATAAGTATTTTTAAATTGCATATCTACACACCAACCACTTGAATAACTAGCTACAGTAGCATCTAATCCTCCAGCAACATATAAACTCTTTTTATCATGAGGATATCTCTTAACTATCTCTAATCCTCCTAAAAGAGCTGCATTATAAGTTGTAGTAGCTATCTGACAAACTCCATTACCTACAAATTCATAATAAAATACATAACCAGCTTTATCAAAAGGTCCAGCTTTATTACAATATGAGAATATTTCTCCAGGTTCTACAACAGTCCCATTAATATAGCCTAAAGCAGTATTTAAATTTATATTTCGCAAATAAGTATTTGGCATAAAATCAGTTACGAACGATGAAGTCATAGTATCAATACTTAAGTAACTATCATTACCAGAAGCTGCTATAGTATCACCTACTAAATCAACTACTATTCCATCATGATATTCAGTATTAATACTTTCACTAATTGCCTCAACACTCTTATTAACATTTAAATTATAACCAGATACCCCTTTAACATAATAAACATTTCCAGAAGTTTCAAAATGCCCATTAACAGCAGGTCTATCAACCTTTACTTTTAAAGCATTAATTGCTTCAGTTAGTTTACCAATATCTGACTTATAAATAAAATTAAAGTCTTTCTTAGTTGTACCATGCATAGCCATTAATTTTTCATTAAAACTTAAACTTTCTTGATATTTTTTAATTTGTTCAAGACTCTTATCAACATCAATAGTTAATCCAATATCCCGTATCGGATATTCATATTCACTTTCATTAACTTTAAACTTAACTACTTTAGTTAAAATATTATCGTTATAGTACACAATTCTTTCTCTAGCCTGTTTATAACTATAATCTGATAAATCTAGGTCTTCTAAATACATACTTGGCAATATACTACTATTATATTTGTTTATTGCTCCAATATTTAAAACTATTAAAAGGACATAGGCTAATACAAGAATTACTAAAAGTGTAATTAAACTAATCAGTTTAGTTTTTTTATCAATTCTTTTTACCACCATTTTTATCAACTACTTTTCTTATTAAATTCCATACCTCTTCATAACCAGTATTATTTAAAGATACTCCATCATTAGTATATTCAGTATTTAATTCTTCATCTTCAACTAAATCTTTATATATATCTAAATATTCAATCTTTTTATCATTAGATAATTCCTTTAACATATCATTTATATTCATAATATATTCATTACTAATATTTCTAGGTAGTGATTCTTGATCAAATTCTTCCATTTCAGTATTAATTGGATAAATTGATTCAAGATATATTTTAGCATAAGGTCTATTTTCTTTAATACCATCAATTATTTCACTTATATTAGTAACTATCTCATTATCTTCTACCCCAGTTTTTAAATCATTCATTCCTACTTCAATAAATATATGAGAAGGATTATATCTATAAATTGTTTCCATATCATTAAGAATATCTTCAGTAGTATAATTATCATCACTTATTTTAATATAGTGAAAATCTAATTCTTCAAAATTAAGATTATTCACATAACTATCTCCTACAAATAAATAACTATTATCCATTTTAGTAACTATCTTTTCTTTTTCTACTTCTTTTACTTTTTCTTCTTTAGGCTCATTAGTACTATGCTTCATAAGAGCTAAAACAGTTATAATCAATAGAACAAGTAATAATACCATTAGTAGAATATTGCGAAGAATAGTTAAATCAATAGTTTTCTTATTACTTGATTTACTATTAAGAACTTTTCTTCTACTTTGAGCATCTACTCTTCCTTCTAAAAAACTGGTATCTAGTGAAGATGTATCATTTAATCTATCTTTATCAATTCTAATTTTAGTAGTATTTTCTATTGTATCTTTAATTTTACGTGTAACATTTTTCTTCTTTAAAGTTCCTTTTCTAGTTGTTTTACTAGGAATATTATAAGGTTTATTTTTAGCCATACTCATACCCTCTTTTCATATACAAATGTATTATATCAAAAATAGAGTTGATTAAAAAGATATAAATTAAGTTTTAATAATTACCAATAATAATATTTTTCAAATTATTTAAGTAATAAGTTAATAATGGTACTTTATTTAAGTCAAATGCAGTAATTAATTCTTCCTTAGCGATTACTTTAGAATTGTTTTTAACTATAATTTCTCCTATAGGAGTATTAGCTGAAATAGGAACATTAATATTATCAATTTCTATCTCATATTTATATTTATTATTATCTTCTAAATCTTCTACTACATTTAAATCTTCTTTTAAAATAATATCCACATAATTCTTATCTGCTTTATTAACTATTCTTCTATCAATTAAAACTCCTTTTTTCTTCAATGTCTTTACTTTAATATTATTAAAACCATAATCTAGTAATTCCATAGTTTCTTTATTTCTAATTTTACTTTCTTTTTCACCCAAGACAATGGCAATTAATCTAACATTATTTCTCTTAGTAGTAGCAGCTAAACAGTAACCTGCATCATCAGTATGCCCAGTTTTCAAACCATCAGTTCCTTCATATCCAGCAATTAATTTATTAGTATTAACTAACCAAAATTTCTTATTAGTATTTTCTCTAAGATAATCCTCATAAATAGAAGAAAATTTTAATATTTCTGGATAATTAACTACTAATTCTCTAGCAATCATAGCCATATCATAAGCACTAGAATAATGATTTTTTTCATCCAACCCAGTACAGTTAGTAAAATGTGTATGAACTAAACCTAAATCCTTTACTTTCTCATTCATTCTTTTAACAAACTTTTCTTCACTTCCACTAATATATTCAGCCATAGCTACAGTCGCATCATTTCCACTAGCTACGCTTATCCCTTTCATTAAGTCTTCTAAAGTTATTTTTTCACCTTGTTCTAAGTATATTTGACTTCCTCCCATATCACTAGCATTCTTACTAACTGTTGCTATATCATCCCATTTAATATGTTTAGCTTTAATTTCTTCTAAGATAATGATTTGAGCAACCATCTTAGTCATCGAAGCTACACTAACTTCTTTATTTATTTCTTTTTCAAAAATTATCTTACCACTATTAGCTTCAATTAATATTCCACTAGTAGAATTAGGTATTAATTCTTCTGCAAATACACGTATAGGACATAACAATATAATTATTATAAATAGTATTTTCTTCATACATACCTCCTATGTTTTTTTATGTAAAGTTATTAACTTTTATTCATAAAATAGAGATTTTAATGCTATGATATAATTAGGTGATAGTATGGGGACTACTATGAAAAGAAAAGTAAAAATCAAAAAGAAAAACTTCACAATTTTTATTTTTTTCATTATGCTTTTTAGTTTTTGTCTCTATGAAATTGGCTTTGTAGTATATAAAGTCATTACTACACCAAAAAAAGAAGTTGTTGAAAAGGAAGAGAAAATAAAGAAAGTGACAACTACAAAAAAAGCAACTAATTATGAAAAGAAGTTGCAAGAATTAGATAATATCGATCAAAAAATTACTTACTTTAAAAAAGATAATATTGATAGATATTTAGCTTATAAAAAAAGTAATTCAAAACTAGATACTATACAAGTTATAAAAGATGTAAATATGAATTTAGACCTAACACCATATGAAGATATAACCGAAGCTATTAACCTAAATAAAACTAATATTTTAGTGAACAAGTATTATTATTTAGATAAAGATTATATTCCAAATAATTTAGAAAAAATAAGTACTAGATATGCTTTATCAGGTATGCGTTTAGTTAGTGAAGCAAAAGTTGCTTTTGAAGATATGGCAAAATCTGCAGCTAAAGAAAATTTAAAAATAGTAGCTATGTCTACATATAGAAGTTATAACTACCAAGTAAGTTTATATAATCGTTATAAAAGACAAGATGGAATAGAAAAAGCTGATTCTTATTCTGGTAGACCGGGACATTCCGAACATCAAACTGGTTTAGCAGTAGATGTCTATAATGAAGAAGAAAACTATACTAATTTTGAAGAAACAGAAGAATTTGAATGGATGCAAAAACATGCTCATGAATATGGATTTATTCTAAGGTTCCCTAAAGATAAAGAAAATGAAACAGGATATATCTATGAATCATGGCACTACAGATATGTAGGAAAGAATATAGCTAAATATATTAAAGAACACAAAATATCATTAGAGGAATATATTGCAACACATTAAAAGGAGTTAAAACTCCTTTTTTTAACCAATTCGGAAAGCTGGCGAAACTCCATTAGTAAAATTAGATTCGTTGGCGTTCCAACCACCATCCAAATACACACCGAAGAAATCAGAGCTTGTGCTATAGCGAGAATTAGGTGAGCGAAACCACCACCACTCGTTTGAACCATTATACTGTTTAATTGCTCCTGAGTAACTACTTGTTGTTACATTTTGTGCACTATAATAATCTAATTGTCTTGTATTATTATATGTTGTGTCATAGTAATCTATTCCGCTTGAAGTATGGCCATCTACATCTTCCTAAACTTCATGTGTTGATAATAAATATACTTTTGTTTCAATAAAAAAGATGCTATTCATTGCATCTTTTCTTAAAATACTTATATAAATGATAGAACCCTGTAAATAAAGCCCAAATAAGCAAAATTAAATTACTTATTTGAACTAATGAAAGAATTGTTTCATTTTGATATAGTATTGCAACATCTACTAAGTCTACAGAATCATATGCAGCTAAAGCTATAAAGGCCATAAAGAAGAAGTATAAAATACTAAAGAAAGCATAATTGATAATCTTCTTAAAAATAGTTAACTGTTTACTAAATAATGTATACAAAATCATTACTGTAACAAATAGTATTATAAAGAAGTAAACAATAGTAGAAGGGAAATAAACATAGTTCATAATAGCTTTTACAAAGGAATTAACACAAGTTTTAACATAAGTACTATAACTAATTAAAATACCAATTATAAATCCTATATAAATACCTATAGCTATCATTTGAACTAATTCATTATCTTTCTTTAAGTTAACAATTAAAATAACAAATAAAAGAAGACTAAGTACAAACATTTCAATAGAAAGAAATGAGGAGAATATATACTTAAAAATTATCCCCAATTTCTCTAATAATGATAAGTTCATACTATCACCTTCTTCTAGCCAACGAGTTCAGATATATAAACAGTTTGAGTATGATCATTGTTTTTCGTACATGTAATCATAGTCAAAGTTGTTCTACTTTTATTCCTTCTTATTGTAACAATTCCATTCTTCGGTACCTCATAAATATTAACAATCTTATATTGATATTTTCTACCAGCATATGTAACATATGCCATATCACCAATATTTAAACGATATAAATAAGCAAAATATGATATGTAGGCATCCCCAGAATGAGCCATTAATATTAAATTACCATTCACTACATCAGGTAGATTAGACCCAGAAACCATGGTAACATTATATTCAATATTATTATAACGATTACCTACGTTATAAAACCCTCTTTTTAAACCTATTTTAGGTATTTCTAAAACACCTGTATACTTACTATAATCAATCTCATAATATTGTGGTTGTTTATTTTCCTGTTTAGGAGCTACATTGTCTGCAACAGGAGCAGTATCTACAACATCACCATTAGTAACATTTTTAGGAATATCTTTATCCATCATTTTTATCTTCATATCAGAATAGACTTCATCTCTCATCTTTTCAAGATAATTCCAAGTTAATGAGATAGCTCCTATAAAAATAAGTAAAGAGCCAATCAGTAATGTATGGCTCTTTTTTATTTTATTGTTTACTTTCAACAGGTTTCGTATTTGCATAAACAATTCCTACACCACAAAGCAATACTATTAAACCGATAAAGTAAATTGTTTGGGCAGCATTCATTCCAGTATCAGGAACTCCAACGATATCAAAATCAATACCCTTTTGATCTGGTTTTTCTTCTTCATCTAGAAGAATTAATTTTTGAGTACCTTCATGCGTATAGTAAACACCTACAGGCATAGTAAAGTGTCCATCAACAAGTACTTTTACAGTTTGAGTTTTTTCAGTAACTTTGTTAACTGGAATTCTTACATAGAATTTTTTACCAGCAGCAATATTCTTAAGTGCTAATTCTTTACCATTTTCATCAACAATTCTAACACCATCTATTCCAGTTACTGAAGAGATGTCATAACTCTTTAAAGCATCAGCTGGACTTCCAGTAACATTAATTAATGATGTTTGATAGAATTTTCCATCAGCTGTTTTTGAAAGTTGATCACTAGCAGATAAAGTCAAAGTAGGAGTTGCTGGATCAGTAGCTTTCATAGCTTGATCAACTAAAGCTCTAACCTTAGCAGCTACACCAGGAATACTAATGAAGTCTCCTGAATGTTCTCCGCCATGGAACTGAATTTTAGTAGTAGTTAATAATCCATTTTTTGTATCAAGTACCATACTATCTGGATCATCAGTTAAATGTGGTGCATTAGCATCGTCCTTACCATAAAATTGATATACTTCTACACTTGGATATTTTTCTGCTAAATATAACCAAATTGCAGCTTGAGTAGCCCAAACCTCAACATATTCAGCATAATCTCCTTTATATTCAGTAAATGATTTTTTATTTGCCATAGTATTCTTTAAAATATAAAGTAATCCTGCATCATTAGCTATACCATTCTTAGTATAATTTTCTCCACCCTCAATACTCTTACGAAGCTCTACACAAAATACACGATTAGCTGAATTAGCTGAATTCATATAGTATAACGGAACATTTAATCCTTCTGGATCAGCATCTGTTCCACCATAACCAACTAATCCCATAACACCTTCATCAGGAGTAAGTACTACAGCATTAAATCCTTCAGCTGGAGCAGCATAACTAACTGTATCTTTTTGATTATTAATAATACCAAAAGATGCAATTGAGAATAGTGCAAATGCAGCTACAACTACAGATAGAGCTACTGTAAAATCAACCTTTCTTTGTAAAATTTTTCTTTGTTTCTTTTCTTGCGAATCTTGCATATAAAATTTCTCCATTCAAATCACCTAACCTTACATTTATATTATATCATATTTAATCTAAAATCAAACATTTTTTTACTCAATAGTGAAAATATCGTCAATATTAACATCTATTGCATCTTTATTTACATATAATGTCATCAAAAGATCACCTGCTTTTACATAACTACCAACTAATTTATTTAGTTTTATACCAACGGAATAGTCTATTTTATCAGATTTTTTAATCTTACCTGCTCCTAAAGCTAACGATAATTTACCTAATTCTAAAGCATTTATCTTTTTTATTTCTCCGGTCTTATTAGCTTTTATCTTAATTGTTTTATCACTAACCTTGATAGCAGTTAAATCACCATTTTGATATTTAACCATTTCTTCAAATTTCTTTAAAGCTTTCCCAGTATCAATACTTTCTAGTACTAATTTTCTTGCATCTTCTTTAGAAACATCTTTTCCCATACTTACCATTTCAGTAGCTAATTCAACACACAAATTAAACAAATTAGTTGAATCTTCTTTTCCTTTTAAAACATCAACAGCTTCTAATACTTCCAACGCATTTCCAATACATTTTCCTAAAGGTGTATTCATGTCACTAATAATAGTTCTAACTTCTCTTCCATAAACTTCACCTATTTTAATCATTAGTTCACTTAGTTTTTTAGCTTCTTCTTTTGTTTTTAAAAGAGCTCCATTGCCAACTTTAATATCAATTAGTATTTTATCAGCATCACTTGCTATTTTTTTACTCATAATACTTGATGCAATTAAAGGTATTGAAGAAACTGTCCCAGTAACATCTCTCAATGCATATATTACTTTATCCATTGGAGCTAAATCTTTAGTTTGACCAGTAACTACTACCCCAATATCCTTTACTTGTTCAAATATTTCTTTTTCTTTTAAATCAATTCTAAATCCAGGAATACTTTCTAATTTATCAATAGTTCCACCAGTATATCCTAAACCTCTTCCACTCATTTTAATAACTGGTATTCCTAGAGAAGCCACTATAGGTGCAATTACTAAAGTAGTTTTATCACCTATACCACCAGTAGAATGCTTATCAACTTTAATTCCCTCAATATCAGAGAAATCAAGAATATCTCCACTATCAATAAATATCTTAGTAAGAGAAAAAATCTCCTCATCAGTCATTCCATTAATACAAATAGCCATAAGCAAACTAGCCATTTGATAATCAGCTATTTCACCATTCAAATACCCATTAAAGAAATAATCTAGTTCCTTATAACTTAATTCTTTTCCTAACCTCTTTTTATTAATAATTTCTAATATCATACTAGTTCCTTCCTAAACAAGTCAGACTCACGTCTAACAAAACCATTTTTTTCATATAAAACATGAGCAGCTTTTCTTTGATATCCACAACTTAATTGTAGATAATCAGCATTTTCTTTTCTAGCAATTACTTCAGCATATTCAAGTAATTTATCACCAACACCCATTCCTCGATAACTTTCTAAAACTGATACATAGTCTAGCCAATAATAATATTTACTCAATATTGGATTAAATACTTTAGTCATAAGTAAATATCCAATTACTTTATTATCAATAGTTGCGACTATTTCATGAAAATCTTCTGAATTAAAATTATTTTTTTGAACAGAAAACACTTCATCTAAAATATAATTTACATCATCCAAATCTGTCTTCAAATAATCTCTAACTACTATACTCATATAATCACCTATCTTATTTAAATTATACCATAACAATTCAAAAAGAAAAGCAGATTATTCATCTGCTTCAGAACTATTTTCTTTCTCTGATAAATATTTATTTATTATAATATCTAATTCTAATAAATTAATTGGTTTTGATAAATACTCATCAAACCCTTCTTTTAAATAATATTGTCTTGCAGTAGAGTTAACATTAGCAGTTAATGCAATAACCGGAGGAATATTATAAAAACTTTGTAGTTTTTTAATTACATGTAAAGTTTCTACCCCATCTAATTCAGGCATAATTGGATCAAGAAAAATCAAATCATATTTTTCTCCACTCTTTATTTTATAAATACAATCTTTTCCACCATTACTTGTATCTATTTTTAATTTATATCTGCTTAATAATCTACTGGCTATTTGTAAACTTAAATAATCATCGTCAACAATTAAGATTCTATATTTAGAACAATCTTTTAATTCTTTATTAGTCATTTCATCAGTAGAAATATTAACATCTCCTAGTGGTGTCATTGAGACGATTGTTTGAGGAATTTCTACATAAAAACTAGTTCCTGCTCCATATTCACTTTCAAACCAAACTCTTCCGTTCATCAAGTCAACATACTTTTTAACAATAGTTAGTCCTACCCCTTTACCTTCATTATCCTCTTGCTCAGGGCTATGTTCTTGAGATAATTTAGCAGCTAGTTTTTCCGCAATTTCTTCTTTGATTCCAGTTCCTGAATCAGTTATTCTAAATTTAAGTATTATTTGAGTTCCTTTCAATTCTTTATCTAAAGAAAGACTAATCTTACCAACATCAGTGTTTTTTACTGAATTAGAAAGAATATTTAATAATAATTGATATATCTTAGTAGAATCTCCTTGTAATGTATCTGGAATTGACTCATCTACTTTCATAATAAACTTAACTGGTTTTTGTTCCACTTTAGAAGTAATAATACTTGATAAATTCATTAAGATTTTTTTCAACGAATATTCTCTTTCAATTAATGATTCGGTATTTCCTTCAACTTTAGAAATATCAATTATATTATTTATTGTGTCCATTAAATTTCTACTAGATAGATTAATTAAACGAAGGTCCTCTTTAATTTTATCTTCATCAACTTCCTCAGTATTTAAAATTGCTGCTGTAAGATCCAAAATTGTATTCATTGGTGATTTTATATCATGTGAGATATTTGCAAGAAACTCTGTTTTTGATAATTTAGACTTAGTTGCTACATCTTTTGCCATTTCAATTTCTTCAATAGTATATAAGTCAGGATTTTCAAAGAACAAATATAAACTAGCAAGCAAAATACAATTAGCAATCGTAAACACAGCAATGTCAAGTAAAAAGAATTGAGCAATGGTAAATGCAAGACTCATAAACAAATTCAAAGCAATTATTCCCAAAGCATCTTTTGCTACTTCTTTTCTTGAACATAATATATATACAGCAATAATGAAAATTAACAATATATGGAGTCCCATAACATAAGTTGGAATATTTCCTTTAGCAATAGCAAAATTCTCAAAAGTAACATCACCTATAGGTATTAGAAAAAAAGCTATCAAGCCCAAAATTACAATTATTAGATATGCTTTAAAGAAACTATGTTTAAATAAGTCAGTAAGTTTTTTATAATTAGCTTTATCCATTCCCGTATAATAGTATAAGCAATATAATAGTAACCAAATATCCCACAAATAAACAAATAGCCAATACAATTTAATACCAAGGTGTAAATTAATTATTTCATTACTAAGTCCATAGCATAGAACTAGAATAATTTCAGCAACTTCAAACAAGAATGTAAGAATTAAGAATAATATATATAGCTTATTCTTTAATTCATACTTAATCGACTTAGTAAGATATGCTAAAAATATCATGATACTAAATAATACACTGCCAAAACCCATAATCATTAAGAAAGTAAATTTATACATTGAAATCATAAATTCACCTCCAAAGAACTATCTTTTATATTAGATTGTTCTTTCTTATACATATCAATTATATCTAAACTATTAGTTACCTTACCAATACTAGTCGGATCAATAATAAGTTGCTTCAAAGTAATAAAATATCTAGTTCCTTTTCCTTTTTCATTAGCAAATTTCATTTCACCATCAAGCATTAAAACTAAACTTTTAGCTACCATCAAAGCAATAATATTATCACTAATATTAAGACTATTACTATTATTTTCAAAAAAGTCTTGAATTCCACGATCAAAATCTTCTTCTTTCATTAAATGCCCAGTATTAAAAACAAGAAACTCTAATTTTATTTCTTTATCAGTTCTTTCTATTTCATTTATATCTAATGAAACCTTACCATTACTACTATAATTAAAAGCATTGAAAAGCACATTTAAGATGATTTTCTTAATTTTTTCAGCATCACCATAATAGCTCTTAGGTAAATTTTCATCAACATTTATTGAAAAACTAACATCATCTTTCAATAGTTTTTTATTAACATTGTCATAAATACTATCAATAATATCAGCTAAAGCGTATTCAGCTTCTTCGACTTTTTCTTTACCTGATTCAATCTGTGAAATATCAGCAATATGATTTGTAAGATTTAATAAATAAGCAGAAGATTTTTGAATGTTTAAAGCATCAGCTTTAATATTTTCAAAATTAAATTCTGGCTCAGTTAATAAAATATCACTAAGTCCTAAGATATTATTTAATGGAGACCTTACTTCATGAGAAATTTTTTCCAAAAACTTTGATTGAGCAACATTTTCATTATCGGCAATTTTCTTTGATTCTTCTAATTCACCAAGAAGTTTAAAATCTTGATTTTCTGTAGTAAAGAAAATTGCTGCTAACAAGAATGTAAGAAGATATGTAAGATAGTTAAAGTCATAACCAAAAATTTGCGTGCCAAAAACACAAACAACCACTATTACAGCATATAATAATGGTAAAAGCTGATTTTTTGAAAGTTCTTTGTTCTTTATAAAAAGCACAAAAATAAATACTATGAATATTCCGTAACAAATGGCTGATATTATATTTATAGTAGGACCACTAAATTGATATAGAAAATCATCATATAATTCTATTCTTGAATTACTTGCTATAAAGAAACAAACTGAATATATAACAAAGAATATTGAGAATAGAACTATTCTAATTTTTTTTCTTTTCTTTTCCTCTAAATCTGCTGTTCTATAGGCAACAATATAACAGATAGTAAAATACATACAGAACAATGAAAAGAATATATATGATCGACAAAAAAACAAGACTGTGCTAAGTGGTAATGTTTCCCTTACTGAAATACAATAGGCATAAGAGAATTCAGCTAAACATGATAAAAGACAAAAAACAGTTATTGCTACAAACAAAGTGTTTTGTAAATTATTAACTTTTTTCTTACTAATATAAGCAATTAAGATTTCAATCAAAGTTACAAAGGCGCCCATAGAGCAACCAACACTAGCTAAATACTTCATATGCAACCACCTTACTATCTATTAAAAATAATAATACAAATTTACAAAATTTGCAATAAAAAACAAGAAGCAGATTACTAATCTGCTTCTTCTTTTTCTTCTTTAGTATGGCTAGATAAAAATGTTACTTTTTCAGCAATGATTTCCATCACATTTTCTTTTTGCCCCTCTTTATCAACGATTCTAGTTTGAATCCTTCCTTTTACTCCTACAATATCTCCTTTCTCACAATACTCACTGGTATTATTCGCAATTTGATCAAATGCAACACAATCAACAAAGTCTGTGTCATAAGTTCCGTCACTATTTTTAAAGCTTCTTGGGATGGCTAGGGGTATAGTAGCTACTTTAATGCCACTATCAGATTCATTGACGGTAATATTACGAGTTAATCGACCAACAAGTACTATTTGATTTAGCATGAATCACCTCCTCTCGAAAGTGTATAATACACATACATTCTTAAGAAAACAAATCATGCTTTTTACTTTTTTTTGTTAAAAAAAATCTCAAAAAAAGAAATTCCCTAAAGGAATTTTCTTTTTTTTATCACTTAACTAATTCAATAAGCAACTTTAGTATTATAAAGTTTTTTGTTTTGCCGGATGAATAATACTTTCCATAGTATCATCAAAACTACCTATACCTGTTGTAAAAGGAGTAATCAAATTATGAGCAAAGTCTATTACATCGGTATTTTGAACAATAACTTCTTCATCAGGTATTATTCCTGCCTTTTCATAATCATCTAACTCTAAAAACTCAAGATTATAGTCTAACTCTCTAACAAAATTATATGCATCTTTATCATAGTATCTAATTGTGATAAAATCATCTTTTTCTTTCTTATCAATTAAATAATAATCTTTACCTTTTCTAGAACTTTGATCAGTAGAACTCTCTCTTATAACATATAGTCCTACTTGATTTTTTTTGTTTTGAGTAACCTCAAAATAGAAACCAGATACTCTATAGTTAAAAAAGAAGTCATCTGTATTCTTAGATATTTCTAAATCAAAAGTATCATCTATGTTTGGTATTTTTCCTGAAAAACTATATGTATCACCCTTTTTATATTCAAGTTCCTCTTCTAAATCATCTTGAGCTATTCTAACTCCTGAAAGAATTTTACTGACTAGTTCATATTGTTCTTTTTCAATCATTCCATTTGCAAATAAATGCATGGCAATATCATATTTCATATTAACCTCCTAATTTAATTTTAATCATAAAAAAAACGATTGTCAATTCAATCGCTTTATAAATTTCTCTTTATTAATTGATTTAATTCTACTGCATATTCCATAGGTAATTCTTCTCTAAATTTCTCGATGAATCCTAAAATAATTAAATCCATAGCTCTTTCATGTGATATTCCTCTACTCATTAAATAGAACAAATTGTCTTCACTAATTTTTGAAACAGTAGCTTCATGTTCAATATTACTACTTTTATTAAAACATGAGTTAGTTGGAATAGTATCACTCTTTGACAATTCATCTAAAATTAACGTATCACATTTAACACTAGCTTCACTATTAGTAGAGTTGGTATTAATCAACACTTTACCTCTATATGTAGCATTACCACCATTTCTAGCAATACTCTTAGAAATAATATTACTCTTAGTATTCTTACCTAGATGAATCATTCTAGCACCAGTATCTTGGATTTGACCAGTACCAGCCACACTAATAGTAATACAAGTACCAGTAGAATTATTACCTTTTAAAATACATGCTGGATACTTCATAGTAACTTTAGATCCAATATTACCATCAATCCATTCCATAGTACCATTTTCATCTACTAAGGCTCTTTTAGTAACTAAATTATAAACATTATTAGCCCAGTTTTGTACTGTTGAATAACGACATTTACTATTCTTACCAACATATATTTCTACGACAGCTGCATGTAATGATGATTCACTATAAGTAGGAGCAGTACATCCTTCTATATAATGTAAATCACTATTATCATCAACAATTATTAAAGTTCTTTCAAATTGTCCCATATTACGACTATTAATTCTAAAATAACTTTGCAGAGGTCTATCTAATTTAGTATTAGGTGGTATATAGATAAAGCTTCCTCCTGAGAAAACCGCTCCATTTAAAGCAGCAAACTTGTTATCAGCATTGTTTACTATCTTACCAAAATACTTCTTAACAAGATCAGGATATTTTCTCATCGCATCTTCAATTGAAGTAAAAATTACTTTCTTATCTTCAATCTCTTTTAACATCGAATGATATATTACTTCGCTTTCGTATTGAACACCCATACCACCCATATGTGTTTCTGCTTCTCTAACACCTACTGAATCTAAATCATCAACAATTGGTTTTAAAACATTATTCCAATCATTCTTAATTAGATCATCTTGAAAGTTATTCTTATAATAAATTATCTTTTCAAAATCCAAATCTATTTCAGGTCCAAATTTAGGCATTTCAAGATCTACAAATTTCTTATAACTATCAAGTCGATATTTCTTTATCCAATCTTCTTCACCTTTTATAGAAGAAATTGTCTTAATTTTATCTTTACTTAATCCAATTACTTCCATTTAACCACCTCTAGTCTATTTAACTTTTTCTATAGCTTTTTCTTCTCTACTTAGATACATATCTAAATTCATCATCTTGATATAGTCATCACCCATTTGTGTATATCTATATAGCATTTCTTTAGGTTTCCAACGATTGTTTTTAGCAACTTCCATTCTATCAAAGAAGAAATCTTGAGATGCAAACATATAATCTTCCATATCACTTATAGTAATTTCTTCTTTATCAAAGATATATCTACCATCTAGTTTTTCTAAAACATAACAAGGCCCTTCTTTAACTTCTCCACATGCCAATTCTATTTTCGTACCATACGATTCACCATCTAGAGTAGTATTTGTATATTTTGTCCTATCATACACTGGTATTTCTTCAAATGGATTAAACGGATTAATATATACACCATTAACCTTCACTAAAAAAGCATAAGCCTTATCTTCTGGAATTTCTGTCCCATTTCTTTCTATATCAAAATATCTCATTTGTCCTATACGTACCTTATCGGCACTAATTTTTGTATGTCTCATTTAAAACTCCCCCTATTACATACATTTATTTTAACTCTTCTAACATTTTATCTACTGCGACACTAGGTATTAGTGCACAATTCTTTCTGTTTGGTTGTATATTATCATATACATTTAATTCCCCTAATAATTCTTTATCATATTCTTTATCATTAATCATATTTTGGTAGTTAAGAAGTATCTTTCTTACTTCATCTATCTTCTTTCCAATTAATGACCTAATCATTATTGAAGTAGCACTAGTACTTATAGCACATGCTTCTCCATCAAATCTAATATCTTTAACTTTTCCATCTTCAATTTTCATCATAAAGTTCAAGTCATCAATACAGCTTTCACTATTAGTACGAGTTTTTAAATAACTATCATCTTCTATTAACCCTCTGTTCATAGGATCATTATAATTATCTAAAATAATTTCTCTTCTAAAATTTTCGTCCATCTTATCACCTATATTATTACTTTAAAGATATCTTTACTATTCTTTAAAACTTCTACTAATTTATCAATATCTTCTTTATTATTATAGAAATACATACTAATACGAACTGTATTTTTAATTGATAATTCATCTTTTAACATCTTAGCACAATGATTACCTGCTCTTACATAAATATTATAATGATTAAGATATACTGCACTATCTTGAGCAAACACTCCATCGATATTAAAAGCTATAATACCACTATCAGTATTCTTATTATAAACAATTAAGTTATCAATATCTTTTATTTTTTCAAGTAAATACTTCTTTAATTCAATTTCATAATCATGTATTTTATCCATACCAATCTTTTGCAAATATTTAATAGCTTCACCTAAACCAATTACTTCAGCAATTGGTGGAGTGCCTGCTTCAAATCTAGTTGGAATACTCTTTAATTCATATGAATAGTCTTCTTCAAAGAAAGAATTCATTCCTCCTCCATAAAACAATGGTTCCATCTCTTCTAATAATTCTTTTCTACCAACTAAAATTCCTACTACTGTAGGTCCACACATCTTATGACCAGAAAAACTTAAGAAATCAATATTACTATCTTTAAAATCTACTTTCATATGTGGAACACTCTGTGCTCCATCTACGTTAAATAGTATTTTATTATCTCTACAATACTTACCAATACTTTTAACATCTCTTACATCACCAATAACATTACTTACATGAGCAAGACTTATTACTTTAGTTTTATTAGTAACATATTTCTTTATATTATCTAGTGTTAATTCATAATTCTTATTCAACGGAACATATTTAATTACTATTCCTATTTCTTCTCTTAATTTAATCCAAGGAAGAACATTAGAAGCATGCTCAGCTTTATTTAGTAGAACCTCATCACCTTTTTTTAGGTGTTTTTTCATATAACCAAATACAACCATATTAAGTGACATAGTAGCTCCACTTGTATAAATAACTTCATCAGAATTACAATTAACAAGCTTACTAACTAACTCTCTAACTCCATCATATAATTCATTAGTTTTAACTGCTGCTTCATAATCACCTCGATGAATATTAGCAGTATGTTCTTTATAATATTTGTTTATTGAATCAATTACTACTTTTGGTTTTAAAGTAGTAGCTCCATTATCAAAATAAACTATATCTTTTTTTAACATAGGAAAATCTTCACGATTCATATAATCACCCCCTATATCTTTTCTATTTCATTTATAAATTTAGAGATTTTATTAAGATCAATACTGTCACTATTAATTAAATAACTAGTTAATAGTAGTCTAGTAGCATCTTCTCTATTAATTCCTCTACTCATTAAATAAAATAACTTTTCTTCACTAAATTTACCAATATAAGCTCCATGATTACTATCAACGTCATAATTATCAATCAATAAATTAGGACAAATAGTACTTTTACCATCATTCATATTAATAATTTGATTTTCTTGATTACAAATACATTTAGCACTATCTTTAGGAACTATTCCATTAACATAATAAGTTAATTTATTATTCTTAACATTAACTCCATGATTATACAATTCACTATGAGTATTATTCTTCTGATGTCTTACTTCTATCTTAAACTCATTATCATCATAATTAATATTATTATAGTAATAATATAAACTAATGTTTTCTTTAACTAAGTCTATTTCTACGTTATTACTACTATTAATAGAAAAATGATAAATAATAGTATCTTCTTTTATCTTGTACTTATAATCTTTATTACTATTATCATCTATTATATATAATATCTTATTCATGGTATTCTCCTTAAGACATTACATTAATACCAGTATAACCTTCTTTTTCTACTTCTAAAGCTAAACTGATATCACCGCTTTTTCTGATTTTACCATCTTTTAAAATATGAACATAATCAGGTTTTAAATACTCTAAGATTCGTGGATAATGAGTAATAATTAATAATGAAGCATCTTTATTTTCTTTCATATATTGTTTAATGTTTTTACACACGATTCTTAAACTATCTACATCTAGTCCAGAATCTATTTCATCAAGAATAATATACTTTGGTTTTAATACTTTTAAACCTAAAATCTCATTCTTTTTCTTTTCTCCACCACTAAAGCCCATATTAAGAGAACGATGTAACATATTACTATCTAATTCTACTTCTTTCATAGCTTTTTCCATATCAGTAATAAAACTATATAAATTTACTTTAGTACCAGTTTTAGAAGATAGAGCTGTTCTTAAGAATTCACTATTACTTACACCTTCTATTACAGTAGGATCTTGCATACATAGATATAAACCTTTTTTAGCTCTTTCATCTACTGTCAAATTCAAAATACTTTTTTTATCAATTAAAATATCTCCCTTAGTTATACTATATTTATAATGACCCATAATAGCTTTGGCTAAAGTACTTTTTCCAGTACCATTAGGTCCCATAATAACATGAGTTTCACCTTCTTTAATCTTTAAAGATAAGCCTTTTAATATATTTAAATTACTATCAGTGATAGAACAATAAACGTTTTTTATTTCTAGCACAATACCACCTCTTCATAAAAACCATTCTTATTTTATCACAAAAGTCTTAATTATACAAAAAAACCAACTACTTTTAGTTGGTTTTAATTAGTTAAGCTATTCTTCTAAAAACATTATCTTCATCGAAATCATATCTTGGTTCAGCCTCACCGTTTAATAATTTCTTAGCTTCTCTTAACATATCTAATAATTTATCTTTATCTTCAAGCTGAGCTTTTAAATTACTATTTTCGGTAGCTAAAGATGCAGCTGCTCGCTTATAATAATTACCTTTTTCCTCTAGCTCATTATTTTCTTTATTAAGCATATTATTTTTTTCTTCTAATTCTTTATTTCTTCTATTAACAGCTCTATTTATATTTTTTTCTTCATTTAATTGGCTTTCTAGTTTATTAATCTGACTATCTTGATCCTTCATTCTGCCAATCATTTCTTCAATAATTTCAGTAGCATCAGCAAAATCTGATCCTCTGAAATGATCATCTTCTACTAAATCATCAAAACTATCACTTCTGTCAATAGAATCAACATGTACTTGTGAATTTTCAAATCTATATTCATCTATGTCTTCATCTGTTGCAGGCATTGAATTAATCATATCATCTGATACAGCAGTTTCTTTTTGAGGCTCTTCAATCATACTATCAAGTGTAGTATTTAATTCTTCAGTATTGTTTTCTTCTACCACTTCTTCTGAAACATCTGCAACTGGTTCTTCCATTGTCTCAATTTCTTCATTAGTATCTTCAATCACAGCATTATCTTCGTTATTTTCAACTACTTCTTCAGTAGGAGTATCTTCTAAAATTTCACTATTGAAAGCATCTTCTACAACATTTTCATCCACTTTAACTTCACTAACATCAAGATTATCTGCTACTTCTTCAGTATTTAATTTTTCAGTAGCCTCAACAGCCTCTTCTACTTTTTCTTTATCAAGTGGTAATGTAACTACTTCTGATTCAGGATCATTTTTTATTAAAAACATTTCATTATCATTAATCCCTACAAAACTATAATATTCATTATTAACTAGGTTGTTTCCATCTATATCATAAATAGTAGCTTCAGAAAACAAATCGTTAAATATAAATCTACCATTTCCATTCATTTTATTATTTAAATTTTCTTTAATTTTATTTGCTGAAGATACTAATCTAGTTGCTTCTTGTGGTTGAGTTCTATCCTCTATAGCTTTGATAACGTTTTCACTAACTGGCTTATCCGGTTCAACTAAAAGAGTATTATCATCAATAACTTTAATCTTTCTATTAGTAAATGATATTACTTCATGTCCCTCTGAATCTACTACACCTATTTCAGCCAATTCTTCAGGTCTATTAGCATTTATTGCTACTTTTAAACTTGTAGTTGCAATAATGTTACCATTCTTTAATCTTTCTTTTCCTTCATCAAGAAAAAAGTACTTTTTACCAGTATCTGGAACATCATAATATACTACTTCATAATCGTCTCTTCCTTGATATTTAACATTATTTCTCTTTTCTTCCAATGCCATAAAAACACCACCAATGCTATACTTTAATCTACTAATTAATATATCATAAAACAAAAATCAAGACAACCTTTTTTATTAAAATAAACAAAATTGCATTATCCTAAATTATGAGATACAATAAATTTGGTGATAAAATGCAAAAACAAAAAAGATTATTATTTGCTAGGAATGTCTTTTTATTCATAATTTTTGTATGTTTTGGTGTAATAATAGTCACTGAAAAGTCAGCAGGACTATTAATTCCCAAAGTAGAAAAAAAGATGCAAGAATACTTAAATACTAATTATTCTGAATTAAAAGATAGCATTAAACTTGGCAAAGTTACATATGATAGAACAATTTATAAAATGAAAGTAACCTCAGTAAAAAATAAAAATCATTACTTTTACATATATTATAATAATAAAAAAATGACTGATACATATAAAAAAGATTATTCTGAAGGTGGACAATTATTAAAAACTATTCAGAAAGACTTGGAACAAGATATTAGAAAAAAAACTAGTACAAGTGTTAAAGTATCAATAATATCTACATTAGATAAATATACCTCTTTAGTTCAAGATAAAATTATTACTGAAGATAATTTACTAGAATTGAAATTTTATAATATTGAAAAAGATTTAACTATTAAGGATTGGACTTCTAAAGAAATACTAACTAGTATTAGTGAATTAGTTACAAAATGTCAAAATAATAATATTACTCCTAAGAGTTATACTTTCACTATAACTAATAGTAAAGATATTACTCAATCAATTCAAATAAGTAATATAACCGAAGAATTTATTAATAGTAAAGATAATGAACAAATAATCAACGACATTTTAGAAGATAACAATTCTAAATTAGTTAAGAATAATAAAATAAAATACAAATATTTAAATGAGGAGGAATAAAATGAAAGATTGTATTTTTTGTAAAATAATAAATGGAGAATTACCTTCAAAGACAGTATATGAAGATGATTTAATAAAAGTAATTATGAATATTAATCCTAATACTAATGGTCATCTATTAGTATTACCAAAAGAGCATTTTGTTAATATTAATGATATTACTGATGAAATTATTACTCATAGTTTAAAGGTTATAAGAGAAAATCTTTATCCCTTATTAAAAGAAAAGTTAAACTGTGAAGGTTTAACAATAGCTGAGAATAATGAATTAGGTCAAGAAATAAAGCATTTTCATTTACATTTAATACCAAGATATCCTGATGATAATGCTGATTTTCAGTATGATGAGTCTAAATTAATTGATTTAGATGAAGTATTTGAAAAATTAAATAATTAAAAAGAAAATACCAATATTTGGTATTTTTTTAATATAGTGAACCACTAAGAATAATAGCTAATAAGATATATAAAATAACTATAATAAATAAGCCATTACCTCTAGATCCATTATTAACATCACTAGAACAAGCCATTACAGCACCTCCTTAAATATGAGAGCCAAGAATAATTATTAAAAGTATAAATAAAACAAGTATAATCGCACTACTTGATGTTGAACCACAATTAGTCATATTTATTCCTCCTTTTTAACTCTTTTCATGATATTCTATGGCAAAACTTAAAAATGTGTTCATATAACTATCATTTTATTGCAAGAAAAAAATATTTTTGTTATGATATTAGATGTGTACAGGAGGAAGAAAAATGAAAAATAAAAAAATTATTTATACACTAGGAATTCTAGTAGTATCAATTCTAGTAACTGGTTGTGGAAAGGAAATTGCTGTTAAGAATGGTTCTAAAGTAGCTGTTTCTACTAAAACAGAAAAGTATACTGCTACTGAATATTATAATGAGATAAAGAAAGATAATATTTCTAAATTAGTAGACATGCTTGATAAAGACTTATTATATAAGAAATATAAAACAGATTCTAAAGAGACTGAAGCTATTGATAAACAAATAGAACAAGTAAAATCATACTATGGTAGTGATGAAAATACTTATCAAAGTATGTTAAAACAATATTTTGGTGTTGATAGTGAAAAAGATTTAAAAGAAAAGTTAAAACTAGAATATAAAAGAAATTTAGCTGTTGAGGATTATATTAAAAAGAATATTAAAGATAGCGAAATAAAAAAATATTATGATGAAAAAGTATTTGGTCAAGTTAAAGCTAGTCATATTTTAATTTCTATTAATGTTAAAGATGGAGCAACTGATGAAGAAAAGAAAGCTGCTGAAGAAAAAGCTTTAAAGAAAGCTAACAAAGTTATTAAGGAATTAAAGAACGGTAAGAAGTTTGCTGATTTAGCTAAAAAGTATTCTGATGATAAAGCAAATTCTGAAAATGGTGGTGACTTAGGATACTTTAATTTAGATGAAATGGTTAGTGAATTTTCTGATGCTGTTAAAGAATTAAAGAAAGATGAATATACTAAAGAACCAGTTAAAACAGAATATGGATATCATATAATTTTAAAAACTGGTGAAAAAGATAAAGCTAAGTTAAAGACTATCAAAAAAGACATTATCGAAAAAATTAAGACACAAAAATTAAATGATGACCCTTCTTTATATTACAAAGCTTTACGTGGATTTAGAGAAGATAACAAAATCAAATGGAATGATGATACTTTAAAGAAAGCTTATAATGATTATGTAAATGATTTAATTGATAGTGCTAATTCAAGTTCAAGTAATCAATAAAAAAGAGTAAATCTCTTTTTTTTTACTCTTTTTCATACTTCAAACCTTTTTGATAAAGTTTTTCCTTAATTATTCTTTCTAATTCAGAACCACTATATTTTCTACTGTATTTTCGATATAGTTTTTCATACTCTTTTTTAGCAATTACACTATCATTCTCAAAACTATACTCACAAATAATACTATTTATTAAATTAATATCATAACCTGCTAATTTTAAATCATTATAAATCTTTTGTTTTAAAACTATTCCACCACGATTATGATTTGTCTTAATACCTTTATTAATTAATTTTTTAATTCTTTCAGTTTGTTCTTCTGTTGTAAATAATTCTATTTCTTCATTGATAATATCTGAATCAATCTTTTTATCAGCTAATTCTTTCATTATTTTATATGGACCTTTATTAGTAGTGATTATCTGATTATTAATATAACTCTTAGCAAATATCCTATCATTTAAATATCCTTGCTGTAATAATTTATCAATTGCTTTATCAACTAAATCTTTTGGGTATTCTTTCTTTATTAAGTTTTGCCTTAGTTCATAGACACTTTTAAATCTATTATTAATACTATTTAAAGCAGTATAATAAACATCACATTCTTGATTATACTTATCTAACTCAATCATAGTCTTTTCATCTAATTCTTTACTTAAAAGTAAATTATATTTAAGAATAACATCTTCATATAGAATTAATTCTCTATCATCATCTAAAAACACTTTATATTTACCTTTAGATCCTTTTTTATACTTAATTATTTTCACAATAATCACCTATAAATAGTATAACATAAAAAAAGATTTCAGATGACTTCTATCTTTTTATATCAATAAGTCCTTCTGAAATCTCTTCTAGGGCCCTCCCAATATTCTTTTTACTTTTGTACTCGGATTCAGGCATTTGTAAATATCCATCTTTGGCAATTTGTTTACTTCTTCTAGCAGCTATATGTACAAGCTCGTATTTGGAATCGACAATATTTAATAGTTTGTCAATTGAAGGATATATCATAGTATCACACTCCCTATTATTACAATAACCTCGTTATTGTAAATTATCAAGTAAATCGACAGAATTAGACACTTTTATTTACAAAAATATTTACAACAGTAAAAAACATGATAAAAATCATGCTTTTCTAATTAAACTGACAACAGCTACCACATTGTACATTGCTACAAACATTTTCTTCTGAACAAGTATATACAGGTCTATAGGTATGCTTGTAAACATGATGATTAATAATTCGAGTATGAATAGGACAAGTATGTGGAACTTCATGAACAAAAGTCCTATTAATTACCCTTTCTTTTACTCCTTCACTAGCAACTGGTCCCATATTATTATTCATCATATTAACATCAACATCCATCTCATTATTAATATAATTATTATTTCCTGTTACAGTATTTTCCATATTCATATTTTGAAATAAATCGTTATTATACATAAATACCTCCTAAAATATCTTATGATTATTAAATAAAAAAGGAACTAATATTAATTAGTTCCTTTTACTAAAATGGCATCTTAAAATTACCATTGCTCATTTGTTTCATCATTTTTTTCATTTGATCAAATTGTTGTAGTAATTTATTTACTTCTTGAACAGAAGTCCCACTACCCTTAGCAATTCTAGTTTTACGACTAGCTTTAATAATATCTGGATTGCGTCTTTCTTTAGGTGTCATTGAAAGAACTATAGCTTCAATATGAGCCATTTGCTTTGGATCAATTTGAACATTACTAATTCCCATTTTCTTTGCTCCTGGAATTAGTTTAATTAAATTCTCTAATGGTCCAAGTTTTTTCATTTGTTTTAGCGTAGATAAAAAATCTTCTAAATCAAATTTACCCTGTTGCATCCTTTTAGCAGTCTTTTCAGCTTCTTTTTCATCAATACTCTCAGTAGCTTTTTCAACTAAAGATACAATATCTCCCATACCTAAGATTCTTCCAGCCATACGTTCTGGATCAAAGGAATCTAATCCATCTAGCTTTTCAGAAGTACCTATAAATTTAATTGGAACATTAGTTAAATGTCTAACTGATAGTGCTACACCACCTCTAGTATCACCATCTAATTTAGTTAGTATTACACCAGTAAGTGGTAATTGATCATTAAACCCCGTGATTACATTAATAGCATCTTGACCCATCATAGAATCTATTACTAATAGAATTTCTTGAGGATTAATTTCTTTGTTTATATTTTCCAATTCTTGCATTAATTCTTCATCAATATGTAATCTACCGGCAGTATCTACTAATACATAATCAAATTTATTTTCTTTAGCATAATTAATCGCATTACGAGCAATTTCTACAGGATCTTTTTTACCTTCTTCATAAACCTCCATATTTAGTTGTTTACCTAGTTGTACCAATTGATCAATAGCTGCGGGTCTATATACATCACAAGCTACTAATAAAGGCTTTTTATTATGCTTCTTTCTCAAGAAATTGGCTAATTTTGCAATAGTAGTAGTTTTACCAGAACCTTGAAGACCAACTAGCATTAAGATAGCTGGATTACCTTTCAAATTTAAAGGTTCACTTTCTCCTCCTAATAATTCAGTTAATTCATCTTTAACAATCTTAACAAACAAATCACCTGGATTAATACTAGATGCTACTTCTTCTCCTAGAGCCTTTTCTTTTACTTTACTAGTAAACTCTTTAACTACTTGATAATTAACATCTGCCTCCAATAGAGCCAAACGTATTTCTCGCATCATTTCAGATATATTGTCTTCAGTAATCTTTCCATAACCTTTTATTTTATGCAAAGCATTTTGTAATCTGTCTCCTAAACTTTCAAACATAAAATCACCTATTACAATTATAACAAAAACTAGTCTTTATACAAAGAAAAAATAGTGTTTCCACTATTTTATTTCCTTATTACATACCAGTTCCTTCAGTTGAAAGCTTGATTAATGGTTCTTGTGGTTGAGATGCTTGCAACTCAGGAATTGGTTGATTAACCATTTCTTGTCCTACAGGAGCCATCTGAGAAACAGGTGCTGCTTGACTAGGCATACTTGAAGCAGGGTTTTGATTAATTATTGGTTGATCTGGAATAACAAATGAAGTGTCAAATTTAGGTTCTGCATCATTACTGCTTGCAGTAGTTTCTGCTTCATTAGAAACTAAACTAGGCCCTTCTGGAGTTGAAGATCCAGAAGATATACTATTATCAATAATTGGATTTTCATTAACTGTTTGTGTTACTTGGTTAGCTTGTTCAACTGTTTGAGATTGAACAGGTGCAGGAGTTTCTGCAATACCACCACCAGTACCATTCCAAATTTTTGCAACATCACAGTTTCCAGATAAAGGTGCTGGATCAGGCATTTCCATTCTAACAATTAACGGAATTCTAAATCCTAAACCAAATCCTAAACAAGTACCAGCTTGTAATGCTTTTTGTTTTTCAATGATATCATCAGTAATATGCGGTATCGTTTTACGGATATAGTCAATATCCATAGGGTGGTTAATCTTAAAGATCAAGAAATTTGTACATTGTGAAATAACATTATCTGAAAGTTCAACCGGTCTTTGTGTAATTATACCAAGTATAACTCCATACTTACGACCTTCCTTAGCAATTCTTTCAAAGATATTATATCCGAATAAGAATCTATCATGGTCACTTTGAATATATCTATGAGCTTCTTCCAAAATAATATGGAAAGGAATACTAGCTCTATCTTTTAATCCTTTACAGAAATCAAAGATTAATCTTGAATAAATCTTTGTCAATACCTTAGCAAAGTCATCATCAATATCATTTAAATTTATATTAACTATTTGATATTTTTTACCATCAGATACTACTAAAGATGATAAATACTTTTCAAGTGATACATAATCAGGAACATCAAAGTATTTAGCATTTTCTCCAACTATTAAGGCATGTAATCTAACTCTTATTGTTACTGAATCACCATATGTTTGTTCATTTCTTAACCAACCTTCACTAATCAAAGTAAAGTTAAGAGCTTTTTCCAAAGTATCTAAGTTATAATAAACCCCTGTGTGTGGTTCAAAATCATCATACTCTTCTTTGATAAATGAATCTAAGTATTGATTCATTAAAACACTTTCAGTGAAGTTACCAGAATTATCAATTAAGAAACATTCCCTGAATTTACGAACATATCCAATTCCTTGAACTGGTGCTTCCAAATTAAATTCTGGAGTAGAACAACTAGCCAAAATAGAGAATATTTCATTTCTCTTATTAGGAGCTGTTTCATTTGTATATAAAATAGACATGATTGCTTTAGCAATCAAGTGATTCTTATAAGCATTCGAATCTACATCATTTTGACTAAAAACTAAAGCAAGTTTTAACATTCTTTCAATAATAGGTAATTGTGAGTGAGATGTACATTGTAATAATAAAGCTAAATCATCTTTATTTAATAAATATACTGGTAATCTTAGCTTTTCTCCTAAGCCTTCTACTTCATTAGTACTAATGTAACGATAATTATAGTTATTATTAATGCTATTTAAATTAGAAAAAGCACTATAATACTCACCAGATGAATCAAAGATAAAGATATTTGCTTTATAAGGATTTAATCTTTGATCATGAAACATATTTTGGAATAATCTAGTAGTACCACAAGATTTACCTGAACCAGTATTACCAAATATAGCAAAGTGATTACTAAAGAAATTATTTACATCTAAGTATACTGGAAAATCATTATAGAATGGACTTACTCCTAATTTCATAAATCCAGCTACATCAGCACCTGTTATTAAAGGTATTTCAGATTGATCTATAACTCTAATCTTTGCATCTAAAGATGGTTTTCTGATAGTACCACCAATCAATTTGTTGCCTACTATTTCACCCAAAAATCTAGCTTTTAAACTAGCTCCATCCATGTCATCTACTTCACCTAGTATTTTCTTTTCGCTATCTTCAAAAACTAAATGTAAGTTCATTAAATTCATTGTAATTTCTGCATTTTCTTTCATTTTAACAGTACAAGAATCATCACTAATATAAGAAATTCTGTCAAACATTAATATCCCCTCTTTATCATTAACCTATCATACTATAGATTATACTAATATTTAAATCATTTTTCAAGGTAAAATAAAAAAAACAAAGTATTAATTTAACACTTTGTAAATAACTATTTATTTAAATAATCATTTAAGTCAAAAGAAACTTGTAAAAAACCACTAAAATCTATAGTACTATTCAATTCACTAGTATCAAAATGAACAGTTATTTCATAACTATTTTCAAGATATCTATATATAGTTATTTCCATATTAGGATCCATATAACTTGGTTTATCTTTTACATTAAAAAATGTTTCACCAGTAAAAAGATATTCATTAAAATCTACTTGTTCATTCATTGGTATGTCTAATAAACTGGTTAATTCTTTATTCATCATAAACTCAAAAGAATAATTATCACTAGTAATTTTAAATGCTAAAGTTTTAATTGTTTCATACTTAGATTTTCCATCTTCAAAATGAGCTTTTTCATATTCTACAGGTTTTATAGTTACTTTTTCATTTAAAACTTGTTTTATCTTACCTACTTTAAACACTTTACCACCTATATTAAATCTTCTAATTTTCCCTTTAATTTCTTATCATCAATAGAATCAATTACTTTAAGTAACTTTTCTCTTTTTTCTAATAGTTTTAATTTACTTTCATATTCTTCTAATTTATCTGTAACTATATGGAGCTGTTTAAAAACAGCATTTCTACTAACGTTATAATTCTCTGCCATTTCACTAAAACTTAAATTATTAAAATAATAATCTTCAAAGTACTTTTTTTGTTTATCAGTTAATAAATCTCCATATAAATCATATAAATTATTATAATAAATTACCTCTTTCATCTATAACACCCCTATAAAACTAAGTATTGAATATAATAATAAAATTATTCCTGCTGCAATATAAGCCTTAGTAACATTCTTTCTATGATAAAGTTGCTCATTATTATAAGCCATAGCAAATAAATCTAAAGCAACAAACAAATATAAAAATGTAACTAACTTTCTATTAACAATTAAACTAAGTAATGCAAAAATAACTACTATTACTGTTAAAACCATTTGAATATTAATACCTAGAATATTAAATTCATTGATCTTACTTTTTCTTTTATCTTTCTTTTTCATTTACATCAAATCCTTAAATAATCCATAAATATATTTTTCAATATCAAATGTTTGTAAATCATCTTTGGTCTCACCTAAACCAATATATTTAACAGGTATACCAACACTTTCTTTAATAGCTAGAACTATACCACCTTTAGCAGTACCATCTAGTTTAGTTAATACTATACCTGTAATATTAGTAATTTCTTTAAATGCTTCTGCTTGACTAATACCATTTTGACCAGTAGTAGCATCTAAAACAAGTAGTGTTTCAGAAGCTCCTCCTTCGACTAAAGAATCAATAACTTTATTCATCTTTTCTAATTCTTTCATCAAATTAACTTTATTCTGAAGTCTACCGGCAGTATCAATTAAAACCACATCATAATCTTCTTCTTTAGCTTTAGTTATTCCATCATAAACAACGCTTGAAGGATCACTTTCTTCTTTTCCGTAGAAACCTACTCCTACTCTTTCACTCCATTCGCGTAATTGTTCTACTGCTCCTGCTCTAAAAGTATCAGCTCCTACTAAAAGCACTTTTTTACCTTCATCTTTTAATTTATTAGCAATCTTTGCAATAGTAGTAGTTTTACCTACTCCATTTACTCCAATAAATAAGATAACTGAAATATCATTTTCATTATAATTAATCTTGTTACTCAATACTTCATCATTAACATAAATAATGAATAACTCGTCAACTATAATTTCTTTTAAAAGTTCTGGATCTTCAATATTCTCAGATTTTACCCTATCACGTAATCTATCCATGAAATCCATGACTGTATTAACACCAATGTCAGCCATAATAAGAATCTCTTCTAGTTCTTCAAAGTATTCTTCAGTTACTTTATTGTACTTATTAGTTAAATTAGCTAATTTAGAAACAAAACCTTGACGAGATTTAGTAAGACCTTTTTCATATATCTTAACTGATTTCTTCTCTTCTTCTTTTTTATCTTTCTTCTTAAATAAACCTTTTTTCTTAGGTTTTTCTTTTACTTCTTCAACTATTTCTGTGGATTTTTTCTCTTCAAGTGGTTCTTCTTCCTTTTCTTCCACAGGTTCTGGGGATATTTCTTCTTTTTCTTCATCATCAACTACTTCTTCTTGTTCCTCTTCCTCAGGTTCTTCTTCAATAGTTTCTTCTTCAACTACTTCTTCCTCTTCTTCATCATAAGACTTAAACATATTCTTAATTTTATTAAATAAACCCATTTACATCACCATACTTATTATACCATAAGAAGTAATAAAAAAAAGAAAGAATATTCTTTCTTACATTGAAAAATTATGAGTATTATTATCTACTTCTTCCATCATTTGTGACTTTGAATATTGTTTGACTTCTTCAAACATCTTATCAATAGAATCTCCACCCTCATAGTAATATACTCCATATTCTTCTAAAGTCCCTTTTAGTCTATCAAAAGCTTTCTTAACTTGCTTATATTCACCTACATTATCATATGAGAAATTAAGATCTTTCTTTGACTCTTGCCATACATATAAATTAATAGCAGCAATCTTAGCAAAAACCTTTTTCTTTTCTTTAAAGTTTTCTTTTCCTAAAACATCTTCTCCAGTATATCCACCAGTAATGGCTAGGTAATGAATATCTTTTAAAAAATCAGCTGCAGCTTTATTTTGTGAAAAATATTCACTATCAACAATTTGAAATCCATGATTAGCGTCTTTCAAAGCAAATTCCGAATTTACTTCTTCATTTTTATTTAACGGAACAAGTCCACGTAGTTTCATCATTTGACGTATTTGAGCTTCTAACCTTGGTAAATTACCCATCTTTATAATATCATATTCAGACACTTTATTACCTTTAGCAAGTTCTTCATCAAAGACTGATTTTTTATATAAAGCACAAATATTACCAAATTCCATAAGACATTCAGTCATTTCATACATATTAGGATCAGTCTTAGGATTTTCAGATATCCATTGATTTATTCCTGCTACTCTAGCAATTAATTCCTCGGCTTCCCATTCTATATCTTCTCTATCCACATTATCACCTCATAATAATTATAACATATTATTTTTTTTACTCAATAATTTACAAAGTAAAAAAAATATAGTATAATTTCATAGTTAGTTCTTTA
>CADBCT010000004.1:36572-71966 GCA_902793315.1 uncultured Erysipelotrichaceae bacterium | reverse complement strand
AGCTGTTCCATTTATATTTAAATTACTCTTTATATATGCATATCCTGTTCCTATACTTGCAAGCACTATTAAAAGAAGAATATAGATAATATTCATTTTCTTTTGAAATTTTATTCTTTTGTCAAATCTTAATCTTCTCTTATAGGCCATATTCTTATCCTCTATGATTATTATAATATATTTTTGTAAACAAAAAAAGACCTAATTGGTCTTCTTTTCATTAATTTCATCAATTAATTTATCAATATGTTCTCCATAAGCAATAGATGTATCATAAATAAATTTTAATTCAGGAGTATGTCTTATTTCTACTCTTTCAGCAAGTTTTGTTCTAATAAAAGATGCTGCTTTTTCTAAAGCTTCTGCAGTTTTCTCTTTCTTAGAATCATCTAAGACTGTGTAATATACTTTTGCAAAACTTAAATCACTAGTTGTATCTACTCCTGTAACAGTTACAAATTTAATATCTTCATCTTTTACTTCTCTCATAAGTATCATACTTATTTCTTCTTGAAAAGCATGATTTAATCTTTCTATTTTGATACTTGCCATAATATTACCTCTTAATTTCTACTAGTTCGTATACTTCAATGATATCTCCCTCTTTATAATCTTGACAATTTTCTAGAGTCATACCACAGTCCATATCCTTTTTAACTTCTTTTACTTGATCTTTTTCATGTTGTAATGTTTTTACTGAACCATTGTATACTACTATATCATCTCTAATTATACGAGCTTTTAAATTGTTTCTAATAATACCACTAGTAACATGACATCCAGCTATTAAACCAACTTTAGAGAATTTAAAGATTTGTCTTATTTCAGCAGTACCTACTACTTTTTCTTCAAATTCTGGATCTAACATACCTTTCATAGCTTTTTCCATGTCTTCTACTACTTTATAAATAATATCATATGTTTTTATTTCAATACCATATTGTTTAGCATAATCAATAGTAGAACCTGTACCTCTAACATTAAATCCAATAATAATAGCATTTGAAGCACTAGCTAATACTACATCACTTTCAGTAATAGCTCCTACTCCACCTCTTATTACAGATACTTTTACACCTTCTACATCAATCTTTTCTAAAGCACCTCTTACTGCTTCTAAAGAACCATTAACATCTGCTTTTAATACTACTTTAATTTCTTTTTGACCTTCTTTTATTCTTCCAAATAAATCTTCTAAAGTCATACCACTAAAGTTAGTATCTTTTTCTTTTGAACGAAGGGTTCTTTCACTAGCTATTTCTTTTGCTTGTTTTTCTGTTTCAAAAGCCATGAATTTATCACCAGCACTTGGTACTTCCGAAATACCGGTTACTTCTACCGGTGTAGATGGACCTGCTTCTGTAATATTTTGTCCTTTATCATTCTTTAATGTCCTAACTTTACCTGCAAAATTACCAATAACAATTGGATCTCCTAATCTAATAGTTCCATTTTGTACTAATAATGTTGCGATAGAACCAACTTTTGAATCTTTTCTTGCTTCTACTACAGCACCACTTGCATAACGTGATGGATTAGCTTTATATTCATGCATTTCAGCAACTAATAAAATACTTTCTAATAATTCATCAACCCCTTGTCCTGATTTAGCAGAAATCTTATTAACAATTGTTTCTCCTCCCCATTCTTCAGGAGTTAAACCATTTTCTACTAAAGCAGTCATTATTCTATCAACATTTGCTTCAGGCTTATCAATCTTATTAATAGCAACAATAATAGGTACTCCTGCAGCTTTAGCATGATCAATTGCTTCCTTAGTTTGAGGCATTACACCATCATCTGCAGCAACTATAATAATTACTATATCTGTAATACTAGCTCCTCTAGCTCTCATCTCAGTAAAAGCAGCATGTCCTGGTGTATCAATAAAAGTGATTCTCTTATCATTACACTTAACAGAGTAAGCACCAATAGCTTGAGTAATTCCACCTGCTTCTCCACTTACTACATCACTATTTCTAATATAATCTAATAAAGTAGTTTTACCATGGTCAACATGACCCATAATAGTAACAACTGGAGGTCTTTCTACTAAGTCCTCTTCTTTATCTTCAATTTCATAATTTTCAAAATTAGAAATATCTGCTGTTTCTTCTTTCTTTAATACTTTATCGTAATCTGTAACAATAACTTCAACAGTATCATAATCAAGTGCTTGATTTAGAGAAGCCATTACACCTAATCCCATTAATTTTTTAATTAAATCAGTAGGTTTAATATCTAATATAGTAGCTAAATCAGTAACAGTCATTCCATTCTTATAAAGAATAACATTATCTGCTACTTCTGTTTCATTACTCTGTAATTTTTCACGATGTTTATATAGCTTCTTTCTTTCTTTTAAGAAGTCTTTCTTATTATCAGTCTTCTTAGCTTCTTTAGTTTGTTTAACTTTAGTAAATGAAGTTGTATCATCTAAATCAATTCTAGTATTTGAAGCTAACTCTTCTGCTTTATTTTCTACTTCTTCTAAATTTCTTTGTTCTTCTAAATCTTCACTATCTTCTCCAATATAATCTTCTTCATCTTGCATTTCATTATCTAGTAAAGTAATACTAATATCATCTAATAAAGAGTTTTCATCTTCATAGTTAATACCCACTTTATCACACAAAGCTTTTATTTCTTCTACTGTTTTTCCTACATCTTGTGCATAATCTTCTAAAGTCATCATTAAGACTCACCTCACTTTTCTATAATTTCTTTTATTTCGTCATAGACACTATCCTCTATTTCACATTCTAATTTTTTTTCTAATATCTTACTCTTACGAGCTTTTTCTAGAACTTCTATATCTTTTTTAATATATGCTCCTCTTCCATTTAACTTTCCTGTTTCATCAGGTAATACTTCTCCATATGGAGTTCTTACTATTCTTAGTAATTCACTCTTAGGAAGAGATTCTTTAGTTACTACACAAGTTCTTAAAGGTATTTTTCTTTGTTTCATAAATACCTCCTATCTAAAGTTAATTCCTGCTTCTCTTGCTTGTTCTGTTGTCTTAATATCAATCTTCTTAAACTTAGTTAAACGTGTAGCAAGACGTGCATTTTGTCCTTTTTTACCAATAGCTAGTGAGAAGTTATCTCCATCAGCAATAACCATTGCTTCTAATTTCTTTGGATCAGTAATAGCTACTGTTAAATCTTTAGCAGGACTTAAAGCATTTTCAATAAATACTGCAGGATCTGCATCATATTTAATTACATCTAACTTTTCTCCATGTAATTCATTAATTATTCTAGCAATTCTACTACCTTTTTCTCCAATACAAGCTCCAATTGGATCTACATTAGGATTTTCAGAATAAACTGCCACTTTACTTCTGTTACCTGCATCTCTAGCAACACTATAAATCATTACAGTACCATCATTAATTTCTGGTATTTCTAATTCAAATAGTCTTTTAACAAAACCATAATGACTTCTACTAAGTAATATTAATAAATTCTTACCATTATTATCTACTTTAGATACATATACTTTTATTTGTGATCCCATCTCAATCTTTTCTCCAGGAATACAATCTTTCTTAGGTAAAATACCATTAGTTCTACCTAAATCAATAAAGTAATTATCTGTATCTTCAAGTGCTACTGTACCAACTAATAGTTCATCTTGTTTATCACCAAATTCATCCATAATACTATTTCTTTCAGCTTCTCTTATTTTTTGAACTACTACTTGTTTAGCTGTAGAAGTTGCAACTCTACCAAAATCTTTAGGAGTTACTTCAGTATCAATAGTATCTCCAATTTCTAAAGTCTTATCAATCTTTTTAGCATCACTTAATTTTATTTCTGTTTCTTTATTAAAGAATGAAGGTAGTTCTTTCTTCTCTTCTACTTCTTCTCCTTCTTCAGTAGTTTCTTCTACTACATCAGGTTTAGTATCTAATTCATCATCTTCAGCATAACTTTCAAACAAAGCATCTTCATATTCTTCCTTAGTCATCTTATCATCTGGTACTACTGTTAAGAATGAATATACTTTAATATCTCCTGTATCACGATCAAATACTACTTTTACATTAGTTTTAGAATTAAAATTCTTTTTATATGCAGAAGTTAAAGCTAATTCCATAGCACTATATACTATTTCAGGATCAATATCTTTTTCTGCAACAATATTATCAAGCGCTTTTTTAAATTCTGCACCATTCATTTTAAATTCTTTTTCTTCTTTCTTCTTTGCCAAATTACATATCTCCTTTCTCTTTAGAATAGATATCTAACACATCAACATCATCTAATAATTCTTCATGCTGATCAATTATCTTATTAATTATTCTTGAAGCTTCAGTTACTTTATTTAAATCAATTACTTCTTCACTATCAAGCACAATATTAAGAATCTTTTGACCTTCTTCTTCACTAGTAAATGCATCATCTACAAATACATTTAATTCTTTGATTGAATCATTTACTAATTTACTAATCTTTGTCTTCAATCTATCACCCTCTATCAAATAATAAGAGTGGGACTATTCTTTCCCACTCCTTTCTGTTTGTATTATAACATATATTTTAAATATTACAAGTATTATTCACTTATTTTACTTTCTGCAAATATAAATCTCTTACTATTCTCATCATATTTGAATGTCTGAGTAATTGTTGAAGCTTGTTCTCTATAATTGACTATACTGATTGCTTCTAGTTTTTCCTTTTCTGTTGGATCATATAGTTTAGTATCAATTTTATTTTTTCTAGTTTCATCAGCATAAATAGTATAGTATACTTTTCCTTCATATTCAAATTCTTCAACATAAATTGCTTTTTCAGTTACTATTATTGTCTTCTCATCTGGTGTAATCATAGCAGATTCAATTTCTCTTGGGAATATTTTAATAGGTCCCTCTTTTTCTTTTTCTGGAAGACTAGTAAATTTAACTGTGAATTTTTCTCCGTCATAATTAGTAATTATCATACCTTTTCCTTCTGGAAAATCAAGATTAGTTTCATATACATAATTAGGATCTACTGCTTCATCTGCTCTTATAGTCGCATCTTTTGGAAAATACAAAGTTAAATATATTAAAACTCTTTGTACAGTAATAGTATAGTTATCTCCCTCTTTAGTAAAATCTGCTGTATTAAAGAATGGAGAAATTATACTCATAAGTTCTTTTCCGCTAAAAGATCTAAAACCTTCTGGTCTAGCATCTTGATATGTCAAATCTTTCATAAATGAATATGTATTAAAAAACCTCTTATCATCATTATCTATTTTAGTACCTTTTACTTCTTCTTTATTATCTGGTTTTTTATTTTCTCCCTTAGTTGATAAAAAGGCTCCTACTAAAGTAAGTAATACTGCAATAATGATTATTATAATTACTATCGTTCTTTTACTATTTTTCTTTTTTTTCATAAACACACACTCCTATGTTAAAAATATCATAAAAAGTACTTTTTTTAAAGTTTTTTTACTTTAATTTATGTAAAAAATGTATACTATAGACATTTCTAAACAAAATTCTTCCAGACTCTTAACTCATTATTGTTATTTTCATAAATACCTAACAGTTTATTATTATATGTAAAAATAACTTTATCTTTAATATTCCATTCATTAGATAGTTTTACTCCATTACTTATTTTTTTATTCAAATTACTATCAACTTCAATAGTTTTATAGTCTAAAACTTCTTCTATTTTATAATACTTATAATTATTACTTTCTATTTCCTCTAGACAATTAGTATTACTTATATCTATTTTACCTTGTTTAGTTCTAACTAAAGAAGTCATAGTACCAATAGTATTTAAGGTAATACAGATATCATTAATTAAACTTCTTATATAACAGCCTTTAGTAACTAGTGTTCTAAACTTAAAAGTATTATTATTCATATTTAATAATTCTATTTCTTTGATAGTTACTTCTTTTTTAGGCAACTCTACTTTCTTTTCTTCTCGAGCATATTCATATAGTTTTTTACCATTTACTTTAACAGCTGAATAAATAGGTACTTCTTGAAGATAAGTTTTTTTAAAACTATTTAATGTCTCAATTATATTCAAATCTTTAGGAACATCTCTAGTTTCTAAAACTTCTCCAGTAATATCTAATGTATCAGTTTTAATACCTAATTTAACTTCAGCAATATACTCTTTATCTTCTGCGGTTAATAATTCAACTATTTTAGTTGCTTTTCCAACGCATACTAGCATAACTCCTGTAGCTAAAGGATCAAGAGTTCCAGTATGACCTACTTTTTTTATTCCAAATATATTACTTATCTTATTAACTACATCAAAAGAAGTAATATCTTTTGGTTTATTAATATAAAGTATGCATCCAAAGTCATTTAAATATTCTTCTAAAGTCAAATTATTCTCATAAATTATTGTAGCTGGTATTTTACCAACATATCTTATATGCCATGGTTCATAATTATATCCTGTAATATTTTCTTTATTCTCCGGATATCTTAAAATAAAACCAAAATTATGAAGATAAGGATGAATTTTCTTTAGAACTGGTTCAGCTAAATCAAAATTATCATCACTATACATATAATCATTATTTATTTTTACATCAATATCTATAGCCAAACCTGTATGATGTTCAGAATAACCTACTAAAGCTACATATTTATCACAATAGTCTTTTCCTTTAGTTTCTAAATAATGGTTATAAATCCTTTCTTGATGATTATTATCTCGATAAGCAGTATCTATACCAATATCAATATTTAATTCATTACTTATAAATTTTTTTAATTTTAAGTAATTATTATATGTCTCTTGCTCTATATAAATATCTTCTTCTAAAACATTTTTAGTCATAACTAAATCTATTTTATTTAAATAATTATTACTAATTCTATTATTCTTATTAACTAAAACTGTATATTTCATACAACCACCACTTTAATTATAACAAAAATAGAGTCATTTGACTCTATTTTGCTTTAATATTACTTTTTAACAATTCAGTATAAACACCTAATCCAAAACATAATGAGATGAATGTTACTAAACCACCAAGTCCTGGAATCATTTTTAATACATAAATTATTAATAATGATACTATGAATAATACATATTTATTTTTGATATAATCTTTTAAAATAATATTTCCTAAATAGTAAGCTGTTGGAATAACAGATAAATAAATCATAATTCCATAAATTAATAATGAAATAATAGCTAAAGGTACTCCAATAACTGTACACATAGCTATAATAGCAGCAACTGGTACTATTACTAAGAACACAAATCCAATACCTAAATTCTTAGCAAATGTACTTAAGTCTTTATTAATCTTTTCAATCTTAGTAAATACCTTTTTATTTAAAGCCATTAAAATTAATCCTATTAATAACATTCCTAAGAAAGCATATAACCTATCTAATAATTTAGAAGCCATAGTTTTTTCTGTAGATATATTATTTTTGTATGTTTTTGTTTTATTTATAACTGCTCCATTTGTAATAGTAATTTTAGCGTTTTCAGGATAATTTAAAGTACCAGTAATAGCTGCATTTTTTCCTATTTTTATAGTTTCTGCATCTATTTGAGCATCTCCATTAATCTTTGAATTAATGACTACTGTTTCTCCTCCTAAATAAGCATTTCTTGAGATTTCAGAATCAATATTAATAGTTTGAGCTGTTGCATATAAATCTCTAATTATTGATGGTTTAACATCAATACTTGATCCAGCAATAAATGCATCTTTAGTATTTACTCCTTCTATTAAAATCATATTACCAGCTGCAAATAAAAGGTCTTGACTACTATTTAGTGTTACATCATTACCAGCTACAAATAAAGCCCCATCAATATTTGAAGCAATATTAACAGTATTACCTGCTGCAAAAGTTGTTGCTTCAATACTATCTGCTAATTTTATACTATTATCAGCAATAAAATTATTAGATGATTTAGCTCCTACTGGAACGATTAATAACGCTATCATTAATACCAATAATAAACCAACTTTCTTTTTCATAATTCTCCTCCTTTACTATATTCTAGCACTAAAAAAAGAATATTACTATTCTTTTTATTCATTAATGACTACACTTTTTAATGTATAACCTTTATCAGTTTTTTCTACCTTAAAAGTAGTAACAGGAACTCTTACTTCAACAGTTTTATATAAATCCTCGGTTAAATTAACACCAGGTCCTTCTTCTGAATCAGGATCACCTTCTAAAATAGCATTAATTTTTTTAATACTATCTTCATAACTTTTATAATATGAGCTCAAGAAGCAAACATCTCCACAAGTGTTAGAATATAATACTTTATAATTAACCGTAATTAAACTCCCATCTTTTTCTCCAGATACATAAAATAAAGCTGCTTGAGGATCTTGACCCATTCCATGTCCAAAATGATTAGGATTAGGTACATATCCACCATCTTCATGTAGATAAAGTGGTTCTTCATCTGAAGTAGGACACTCAATATCTTCATGTTTTACTTTTAAACTTTTACCGAAATAATTTGTTACTTGATCTTCAATTTCTTTTTCAGTAATTAAATCATTAAATCCTATTCTTCTAAGCGCCCAAAATAATAATTTTTGATTATCTATTTTTGAAAAATCATCTAGTGGATAATACTCAGCAAAGTTATTACTAAGTTCTTTAGCAAAATCTGTTAAGTCATCTATTTCTCCTTGACTTAATTCTTTATCATGCTTTGTATCATCAACCACTTCTGTCTTAGCCTCTTTCTTAGGTAGTTTTATAAGTCCTTTATCATAACAAATATAACCAACTGCTCCTAATAAAGCTAAAATTAAGACTATAATAATTACTTTTAAACCAGTATTGTTTTTCTTTTTTTCTTCCATACAATCACCTCTATTTTTATTTTATCATACATAAAATAAAAAAAGAACTAAAACATCTTGGTTTTAGATTCTTCTTTTTTTTCTACATAATTTCTTAAACACTCTTGTAGTTGCATTACTCTTTCTTCAGGAAATCTAACAGTTTCTTTAGCCTGTTTGATTTTTTCTTTACCTATACTATATTTTGTATTTTTAACAACATCTACCACATGTTCATCTTTACTAATATAGTCAACTCTTTCAACTTCCGTTGCAATTGGTAAATAAATACTAATATCAAAATTTTTTGTTAGAAAAACCCCACAGTTAGCAGAAATAATATTTCTTTCTCCAGATGATTCTACTAAAGCATTTACTTCTTCATAAGTGGGTAGAACATCGCTCTTTCCCATCAAATAATTATAAATCATAGTAGATACTCTTTCATCTACATCTCTTAAATAATCAAACCCTGCAATTTCTATTCCTTTCATTACAGACTGTTTATTATTATAAGCCATTTTTTCAGTATCTTTTTCTAAAACTGTTTTATCTTCCATAGATAACATTCCTTTCCTATTACAACTTTTACAAACTAAAATAATGATAATTGATTTGAATCAGGTAATCCTTCTAAAATGCCCATTTCTTTCATTTTATCTATTAAAGTCTGAGATACTTTAGCTCTTTTTTGAACATCTTCAATACTTAAGAATTTTCCCTTTTCTCTTTCTTCAACAATCTTTTTAGCAACTGTATCACCTAAACCATCTATTGCACTAAACGGTGGATAAATCTCTTTATCATTTTTAGTTTTCCAAGTAGTTGCTTCAGATTCATATAAATTAACATTTAAGAATTTTATTCCTCTAGCAGTAGCTTCTAAAGCTACCTTTAACGATTCAGCCTGACCATTTTCTTTATTAGTAGCTTCATAACCTTTTTCTTCAATATCCTCTAGTCTAGCTTTAATCGCTTTATAACCTTTAATCATATTTTCAACATCTACATCAGTTGCCTTACATGAATACCATGATGAATAGAAATATACAGGCATATGTACTTTATACCAAGCTATTCTAAAGGCACTTATTACATAGGCAGCAGCATGTGCTTTCGGGAACATATATTTAATCTTCCTACAAGACTCAATAAACCATTCTGGTATCTTAGCATCTTGCATTGTTTTTACATGTTCTTTCCAAGCATCTGGATCTTTAGAAGCTTTTCCTTTACGAACAAACTCCATAATCTTAAAAGCTTTTATTGGAGCTACTCCATTATACATTAAATAAACCATAATATCATCACGACAACCAATTGTATCTTTAAATGGTACAACATTCTTTTGAATTAATTCTTGAGCATTTCCTAACCAAACATCAGTACCATGAGATAATCCTGATATTTTAACTAATTCTCCAAAAGTAGTTGGTTTAGTATCTTCAACTAGTTTTATTGTAAATGGAGTACCAAACTCAGGTATACCTAATGTACCAGTATTACACATAATTTGTTCTTTAGTAACTCCTAAAATATCAGTAGAAGTAAATATACTCATTGTGTCTTTATCATCTAATGGTACTTTTAAAACATCTGTTCCTGATTGATTTTGAATTAATCTTAATTGTGTCGGATCAGAATGACCTAGTATATCTAATTTTAACAAACATTGATCAATTGAATGGTAATCAAAGTGAGTTGTCTTCCATTCAGCTGTTGCATCATCTGCTGGATATTGATATGGAGTAAAGTCAGATACTTCCATATAATCTGGAATAACTACTATTCCTCCCGGATGTTGTCCAGTAGTTCTTTTTACTCCTGTACATCCCATAGCTAATCTTTCTATTTCAGCACTACGCATATCATCAATGCCTTTTTCTTCTAGATAGCCTTTTACAAACCCATAAGCTGTTTTATCAGCTACAGTACCAATTGTACCTGCCCTATAAACGTTATTCTCTCCAAATAATACTTTTGTATAAGCATGAGCAGATGCTTGATTTAAATCTGAGAAATTTAAATCAATATCCGGTACTTTATCGGCATTAAATCCTAAGAAAGTAGCAAATGGCATATCTTGTCCGTCTTTAATCATTGGAATATGACATTTTGGACATTCTTTATCAGGTAAATCAAATCCTGAAGAATAGTTTTCTCCGAATGAATTACCATCTTCATCTTCAAAAATACTTAATTTGCATTTTTCACAACGATAATGTGGTGATAAAGGATTAACTTCAGTAATACCCATCATAGTAGCAACAAAGCTTGATCCAACAGAACCACGTGATCCAACTAAATATCCTTCATCATTAGAATGTTTAACTAATCTCTGTGAAATCAAATAGATTGGATCAAATCCTCCACCAATAACTCCACCTAGAGCTTTCTTAGTTGCTTTTTCTAATCCTTTTTCATCTAATTCTTCTTCACTAGTTTTCTTAACATATTCTTTTACTAAGGATTTAATATTATCTGAACCCTTTAATATTTCTTCATGTAATCTTTTATGAACTTCTATATCAAAGTCTTCTCCTTCAAGTCCTTTATCTTTTAATTCAGAACTTAACATCTTAAAGACAATATCTCCATATAATTCAGTAGCAATTCTCTCTTCTATTGCATATGGAAGAGGATCTCCATACCAATCTGCTGCTTTTGTATAAACAAGATCAGTTACTACAACAGGACAATCTAAGTATTCTTTTCCATCATCTGATTTAACTCTTGGAGAGAATGGAATACCTCCAGTATCAATAATAACTTCTACTATTTCACACATATCAGCTATTTTATTAGTATTTTCAACTACTATTTCATAAGCTTTATCTGGTCCTAAGAAACTAAAGTCTTCTAACATTTCATTAGTAGTTCTAAAATGATTTGAAGGTATACTTGTAATATTACTCTTAGCCAGAGGATGTCTACCTCCACCAGGAACTTTTTGATTAACTATTATTTCACGATAAATTTTATCATCACGTTTTATATGATGAACATCACCAGTAGCAACAATAATTTTACCAGCTTCTTCAGTAACCCTAACAATCTTTTCAATATTAGCAGCAACTTCAACTTTAGTAGCAAAATCACTTGTTTGAATTAAATGATCATAACATTCTATTGGTTGTACTTCTACATAATCATAGAATCTAATAATATTAGATAAATCTTCATCACTCTTTGACTTAGCTTCATTGAAGACTTCTCCCTCATAGCAACCGCTACCTATTAATAAACCTTCTCTATGTTCCTCAACAACACTTCTAAGTATTCTAGGCGTTTTATATAAATAAGTAGTATTAGCTAAACTAACTAATTTAAATAAATTCTTTAAACCAGTTTTATTCTTTACTAATAAATTAATATGATGAGCACGACCGTATTTATGAATATCTTCTTTAGATACTAATTTATCTAATTCATTCATTTTTTCAATATTACGATTGGATAATTTCTTTAACATCTTATGGAAGACTAAAGCTGTTCCTTCAGCATCATAATCTCCTCTATGATGAGCTTCTTCATCCCAAGGAACCTCATATCTTTTTACTAAAGCACTTAAACTATGTCTAGCATAAGCTGTATCCAAAGTTCTTGATAATTCTAAAGTATCAATAACTGGATTTTTAAATTCTCCTAAATCATATTTTTTATAGGCCATTTCTAAGAAAGATACATCAAACTTAGCATTATGAGCAACCATTGGTAAATCTCCAAACCATTCGATGAATCTCTTGACTGCATCCTCTTCATTATCTTTATCTTTTAACATTTCATCAGTAATATTAGTTAATTCTACTATCTTATCTGGTAAAGGTCTTCCAGGATTAATTAATTCATCATATCTTTCTAATATAACCCCATCTTTAATCTTAACAGCACCTATTTCAATAATAGAATCTTCTCCACCAGCATTAAATCCAGTAGTTTCAAAGTCAAACACCACATATGTTTCATCTAACATTACTTTATCAGTAGGTCTAAGTACAATATTAACTGAATCATCAATCATTGTAAGTTCCGCCCCATAAATAGCTTTAAAAGGTTCTTCTCCTTCTTTTAACTTTTTATTATGAGAAGTAACCATATTAAAGACATGAGGGAATCCTTGTACTCCATTATGATCAGTAATAGCAACTGCCTTCATACCAAACTTCATAGCAGTACTAACTAAATCAGTTTCATCAGCTACTCCATCCATTTGACTCATTTTACTATGAGCATGCAATTCTACTCTTTTAATTAAAGCAGTATCTTTTATTTCTTCTTCATCTTTTTCTATTTTAACTATATCTCTAGCATTCAAAACTATTTCTTTAGAATATGGATCATTCTTAGTATAACCCTTTATTAAATACCAATTACCTTCCTTTAACTCTTTTTTTAATTTACTGTATTCTTCATCATCTCTAACAAATAATTTACAATACATACTATCAGAATAATCAGTAATTTTTAAAGTAATAATCTTAAAATCAGTTTTACTAGATTCAAAGAAATCAGTACCAAAGACTTTAGCTTCTACAGTAACATCTCCATCTTCACCAATAATAGTTTTAATCTTAATTGGCTTATCTTTAATAACTTTTCCTCCAAAGATACTATTTTCATCTTTCTTTTCCCTACGAAATAACTTTTTTTCTTTTTCTTTAGGTGGTTCTTTATCTTCAACTATCTTAAGATCTTTTAAAGTATCTTCTAATTCTTTTTGAATAGCATCTTGAATATCTTCTTTATGATTAATAATAATATTTATTTCTTCTTCATAACCTAATTTTTTATAAAACTTATGCATCTTATTAAGTACTCTTTCTAATTTAGCTTGTTCTTGAGAATTAGAAACTACTAAGACTAATCTATCATCTTGAACTTCCATACAATCTTCAAATATTTCAATAACTTTTAAGTCTTTCTTTAAAGTACTTAATAAATATGGATAATAATCTTTATATAAAGAATTCTTCTTATACTTAACATTATAAATAAAATCAATACTACTAGCATTCTTGTCCAACAAATTCTTTTTACTTTCTATTTCCTCATATACTTCAACTGGTAATAAATTATCAATATCAATATAAATAATCCAACTGTCTTTTTTAGGGTTAATTTTAATTTTAGTTAAAGCAGCACCAGAAAAATATTGATAAGATGACTCATCAATATTTATTCTATCAAGTAATATCTGCATTTTATCGTTCATATTAACCCTCCTGTAAATTATAGAATTTCTGCCTTTTTATCTTCTTTCTTTTCTCTAACTATATATCTTTGATTGCGAATACAAAAATCAATAAATTCTTCAATATTCATCTTCTTAAGCTCTTTCTCATAAGCATATTTGTCAAGTTCAAAAACTATTTTATCACGCATCATATATGTACCTAGTTCTTCTTTAGGAATTCCTAAATACATTAACCAATACGGATATAGCCATCTTTTTAAAGAAGATAGTTCTGGTTTTCCACTTTGATAAAAGCTCATTCCTGTAAGCCTAGTAGCATATTCATTCAAAGCTAATTCTATAATTGCATTTTTAAATCTCTGTTGTCCTTCATGATACTTCTTTATATTATTAAACAATACTTTCTTATTAATATCTAAAAGAATCAATAAAGTATTCTTACGATCAATCTCTTTTCCAACGATCATACAATTATGAGTAGGATAATCAATAATATTTAATTCTTTATTAACTACAAAAATAGTATGATTAGATACTTTTAAACGAACAATATTCTTAAAAAAGTAATCTGTTTCTTTCTTATTTTTATCCCAAATACGCATTATTTCAATACGATATTTATCTGCTTGTTTTCTTAATTTATCATAATCTTTATTCTCTAATAGAATATTATAAATAGTATCATCATTAGGAATAAAGTTTTTATAATCAACTAGAATATTATTCTTATCTTGATACAAAGCGTTATATTCAGTTTTATATGTATCCCAAATTCGTTGTTTTAATTTATAAATACTTTCAGAAATAGAAGCTTGAAATAATAAGTTCCAAATTAACACATAATCATTTACAATAAAATTAGTATTCATAAACTATCACCACCATATGTATATGATATCAAAAAAAAAGAAAAAGTTGAACAATAACTTTATCTTTTTACTATAATCTTTGATAAATAAAATAACTAGCTACTACAAGTATAGCAATTATTAAGATAGCTATTAATAGTTTTACAATTATAGGTAATTTCTTATCGTCAAAATCCGAATCCATATCAAAGTCTTTATCAGATAAATCCATGCTTCGAGTATAGAAATCTGGATCTTTTGCAGCAAAAGCGTCAGATTCAATCATTTCTGTTCTATCTATTCTCTTAGTTTTAGAAGCTTCTTCTGGAACTACTTCCTCTTCTTTTGTTTCAGATAAATCTTCAGTTTCTTCTTTAATAGTTTCCTCATTATTTACTTCTAAACCATCTGGTAAAGTATCAGTTATTTCTTTTATTTCTTCTACTTCCTCAGTATCAGCAGTAATACCTGAAACTGTATCTAATAAATTAGTAGCCATTAAATCACTAAGTAAATCAACAGTAGTTTCTTTATCTATTTCTCCAGCCATAGTTTTAGAAAGTAAGTCTTCTGTTAAATCATGTAATTCTTCCTCTTCTGGAGTCCTAATTCTATTTTTCTTTTCTTCACGATATTTTTCTAATTGTTCTTTATTAATACTAGCTAAAATATTATATGCATTATTTTTTAACTTTCTTTTACCTTCCAAATCATCTTTATCAGTACGATTTTTACGAGCTTCTTCTAAGAAACTATTAATATCATAAGTCTTATTTTCTTTCTTTTGTGATAAAAAATTATAATCTTCTAATTCTTTCTTTTCCTTAGGCATTGGCTCCATTGGTTGATACTTCTGCATTTGTTGGTAAGCTTCTCTTGTAGTATGTGCTTCATTAATTTGATTACTATTTATTTCAAAAGCATTAGCATTAGTTACATCAGTAATATTAGTGTATATAGCATTACTTGATAAGTTATGATATAACTCTTGATTCATACCCAAGCGACTGCTTTTACTAGTATTATCTTCTTTCTCTTTATAGCGATCCATACGTTTCATACTATACACCTACCTATAATAATTCTAACATAATACATAGTAAAACAAAAGCTTTAATATTTGCTTTACGTAAATGTAAAGAAATTAAATATATCTTTACCTTAAACATGTTTTTAGTTATAATAATATTGAAAGGGAGATGAAGTCATGAAAGTAAAAGTTAATCAAGACGCTTGCATTGGTTGCGGAGCATGTATGTCTATTGCAGATGATGTATTTGAAATGGATGATCAAGGATTATCTTCAGTAAAAGTTTCTGAAGTACCTGAAGGTTCTGTTGACCAAGCAAAAGAAGCTTTAGAAAGCTGCCCAACAGGAGCTATTGAAGAAGAGTAAAAAAAAGAACTAAAATAGTTCTTTTTATTTTTCTTTATAACTATAAACTTTTTGAATTTCTTTTGGTGTTAAACGACGATACTCTCCTGATTTCAAATCAGTAACATCAAAGAAACCAATCTTTTTTCTAGTTAATTTATCTACTCTAAAACCAACACTTTCAAACATTCTTTTAACTTGATGATTTAATCCTTCATGAATAGTTATTTCAACTAAAGACTTATTGGTATTATTATCAACTTTTTTTAATTTTACACGACTAGCTTTTATTACTTTACCATCTAAAGTTACTCCATTTTTTAATTTATTAATCTGTTCACCTTTAATAACACCCTCTAATTTAGCTAAATATACTTTTTCCATATTATTAGAAGGATGCATAACAATATTAGCAAAATCTCCATCATTAGTTAGCAATAAGGCTCCTGTTGTATCATAGTCTAGTCTTCCTACTGGATAAATTCGACAATTAGTTTCAATTAATTCTGTTACTGTTTTTCTATTCTTATCATCACTAGTAGAAGTAATTACTCCACGAGGTTTATTTAATAAATAATATTCTTTGTTTTCTTTTTCAATAATTTTGTTATCAACTTCTATTTGATCACTAGGATTTACTTTAGTACCTAATTTTGTTACTACTTTATTATTTACTTTTACTTTGCCAGAAACTATTAATTCTTCGGCTTTTCTTCTAGATGCAATACCTGCTTCAGCTATTACTTTTTGTAATCTTTCCATCTAATCACCTCTAACGAAGCTCATTATATCACATTTAATATTTTTTTTCTAGATAATAACGATTTTATAACTTATTCATAAAATATAATAAAGGAGGTTTTTATGTATCCTAATAACCAAGTTGTTTATAGTGAATATTCAGGAAATGATGAACGTTTTTTTCTAGCACCTTTTCTTTTTGGAGGATTAGCTGGTACTGCTTTAGGGTATGGAATAGCTAATAATAATCATCAAAATACTTATCCAATTTATCCAATGTACCCAGTTTATCCTACTGCTCCTATTATTCCAACATATTCAAGTTATAACTACTATTATTAAAAGTCTTTTGACTTTTTTCTTTTGGAATAATTATTTTTACTTGAGTACCAATATTTTTTTTAGAACTATATTCTATACTACCTTGATGTCTTTCAATAATATCTTTAATATATGGTATTCCCAAACCTGTACCATTAACTTTAGTTGTATAATATTTATTACTAATATTATTTAATTCTTCAGTAGTCATTCCTATTCCATTATCGATAACAGTAATAATATAATAATCTTTTCCTTCTAAAGTTTTAATTACAACTAATAATTTACCTTCTCCCCTAGCTTCAATTGCATTCTTTAAGATATTAATAAATACTTGTTTTAATTTATTGTAATCAGCCTCAACTAATAATTCATCATCATCTAAAATAATTAATTCCCCATTATTTTCAATAAATAAATCATTTAAAGTTCTTTTAATATCATTAAATAAGCAAACTAAATCTATTATTTCTTTATTAATACTATTATTTTTAGAAAACTCACTTAAAATTACTAAACTCCTATTTATCTCTTCTTTAATAATCTCAATATAATTATTTCTAGTTTGAATATCTTTATCATTTAACATACTTAAATATCCATTACAAATAGTTAAAGGATTTTTTATTTCATGAGCTAATAAAGAAATATTATCTTTTACTAATGTATTCATTTTATCACCACAAGTAGTATATTTAACCTACTTGTAGAAATTTGTCGAAAAAAGAAAAAATGACATTAATTGTCATTTTATTTCATCAATATACTTTTTTAAATGTTTAGATTCATTACCTAAAATAATCTTTAATTGATTATCTATTTCAACAATACCTTTAGCTCCTAGTTTCTGAATACCTTCTTTATTGGCTTTAGACACATCTTTTAAAGTTACTTTAAATCTCGACATATTAGTTTCAGTACTAATAATATTATCTTTACCACCTAATAATTCAACTAATTTGTTAAAGTCTAATCCTGCATCTTTCTTGGTTGCCTTTAAAATAGCTAGTAACATAATTACTAATACTATTACTATTATTATATATTGTATATAATCCATCATACTATCACCAACTACATTATATATTATTTTCAAAGAAAAAGAAAGCTAATTTTTATTTATCTGATTTAGCTTTCTAATAAAATTCTTACTCTTCATATAAAGACCAGTATAACGATCATAATAATCATCTAAAAAATTATTGATTTCATTAGTTACTTGATCACTTACATCCAATTTAGTTATATTTTTAATATCCACATAATAGTACATTCTAATCATTTTAATTGTCTTTTCACTAACTAATGGTTCATTATTGTAACAGTCTTTACAAATATAACCACCACTATCGCTAGCTAAAGTAACAATATCTTTAGTACTACCACAATGACTACAAGCATCAATACTAGGAGCTACTCCTAAATAATCCAACAACTTTAATTCTAAAATATTAGTTAAAGCAATAGGATTTAGCCCCTCATCTATTTTTGTTAAAGTATCTATTACTAATTCAAGTATTTCATCACTATCAGTTTGTTTCACTACTTGATTAGTTAAATCTAGTATTAGGGAAGCATAAGATATCTTTTCTAAATCCATTACTGTCTTTGAAAAGGAATTAATAATATCAATACTAATTAAAGTAGATAATCCTTTTTCCTTATAATAAATGTTAAATGTACCATAAATTAATTTTCTACTTACACCATGAAGCTTATTTTTAGGATTACGACATCCCTTAGACATAATTCCAATTAAGCCATGTTCTTTAGTTAATACATTTAAAATCTTACTAGATTCAGAATAATTAGTTTCTGTTAAAATTAAGCCTTCTACACTTTCTATTTTCATTTAATCACTTCTTTTTATACTCATTAATAAATTGTAATATTTAATATCACCAGTTTTAATAAATAATTTCCATAATAAATCTATCATAAAATCACCTCTATTAATATAGTGGTGATTTTTATGACTTTTTATTCATCTTCATCATTTAATCCTAAATCTAGAATTATTTTTTCTTGATCACGCCAATTTTTAATCGTCTTTACATAAGTTTCTAAAAAAACTTTTTTACCTAAGAATTTTTCCATATCTTGTCTAGCTCTAATACCAACTTCTTTAAGTAATGATCCATTCTTACCAATAATCATACCCTTTAGATTTTCTCTATCAACTACTATTAAAACCTGAATATGAACACTATCTTTTTTCTCTTCATAGTTTTCAACATAACAAGTTACAGTATGTGGTATTTCATCATGCGTTAATTCTAATAATTTTTCTCTTACAAATTCAGCCATAATAAACCTAGTTGAAACATTAGTTAACTCTTCTTCTGAAAAGATTCTATCCTGTTCTTCTAATCTTTCTTTAATACAGCTAATTAAAACTTCTACATTATCACTCTTAGTAGCAGAGATAGGTATTATTTCAGCAAAATCATATAATTCTTTTAATTTAGATATTTCTTCCAATAATGATTCTTTATTTTTTACTAAATCAACTTTATTTAATAGTAAGAAAATTGGTATTCCTTTGTCTTTAATCTTATTAAGAACAAATTCATCTCCTTTACCAAAACCCTTAGAAATATCGATTAAAAATAAAATAACATCGACACCTTCAGTATTATTATAAGCTTTTCTATTCATAATATTACCTAATTTATTCTTAGGTTTATGAACTCCAGGAGTATCAACAAAAACTATTTGAGAATCAGCATCATTATAAATACCTCTAATTACATTCCTAGTTGTTCCACTAACATCAGAAGTAATAGCTAATTTCATTCCTAAAATACTATTAAGTAAAGTACTCTTACCAACGTTTGGTCTTCCTACTAAACTAACAAATCCACATTTCATTTTAAATCTTCCTCTCCAAAAGGATATGGACATAATTCTCTAACTTTATATTCTTTACAATCACCATTAATACTATGGCAACGAACGATAGCATCTTCATCAAATAATTCTGAAATCATTTGACGACATACAAAGCAAGGTGTTCCAACCTTTCCAGAAGATACCATAACATTCAATTCTTTAAAATCTCCAGGTTTACAACCATCGGTAATTGCAGCAAAGATAGCTGCTCTTTCTGCACAAGTTCCAGCTCTTGTAGATGCATCTTCTACATTTACACCATAATACTCTTGACCATCTTTAGTGATAACACAAGCAGAAACTGGAAAATTTGAAATTGGAACATAACTATTTATATGTAATTCTAATAATTTATCAAACATATTAACCTCCGAATACCATTAATATTTTAGGTAAAAATATAATAATTCCACCTATTAAAGCCGTTATACATAATACTAAAGTAGCACTACTAGCAGTGTCTTTTGCTATTTTTGCTAAAGGATGAACCTCAGTAGTATACAAATCAATAGTTGCTTCGATTGAAGAATTAATCATCTCTGATGCACTAATTGTTCCAATCATTGTTAAAACAAATAACCATTCATAAATACTTATTTCATAAATAAAACCTAATAAAACTACTAAGACTGTTGCAGCCATAATAATTAAAATATTATGTTCATATTTAATACAATAAATAATACCATCTATTGCATGCATAAAACTTTTTTCATAACGTTCAATTGCTGTTCCTTCATCTTTATTTCTCTTAGGTGATTTATTTCTAAATCTATCTAGTAATCCCATATTCCTCTAGTACCTCCTTTTGTTTTCCAAACATAACCTCTTCTTCTTCTTTTGTTTGATGATCATAACCTAATAAATGATAAAAACCATGGACTGCTAAAAAAGATAGTTCTCTAAGCAGTGAATGACCATACTCCTCTGCTTGATTTTTAGCTTTATCAAGAGAAATATAAATATCTCCTAATAATCTTTCATCACTACCATTAATTACTGTTTCATCATCTTCTAAAGCAAAAGTTATTACATCAGTTTCTCTATCAATATTACGATAAGTCTTATTTAACTCATGTATATAATCATTATCAACAATAATCAAATTAAATGATACATTATCTAATTTTTCTTTTTCAATTGCTTTATTAAGTACTTTCTCAACTGTTTCTAATTCAGGTACTTCTTCTCCTACTTGAATAAATACTTCTACTTTGTTCATAATCCTCCTATAAAACTAACACAATCATTCCAATTAAACCAACAAATAATATAATTGATAATATATTTAAAAACCACTCTTTCTTACAAAAACTAGGTAATCCTTCTCCTATTATTCTTAAAATATAATAAATAAAGTAGCCTATCGTTCCACCTAATAAATTCAAGATAATGTCATCAACATCAAATACTCTACCAATTGCTAACTGAACTAATTCAATAGAAACAGAGGCAATATATGTTAAAGCTAATGTCAAATGAATTTTCTCTGTTTTTAAATAATAACTAACAAAGAATCCAAAAGGTAAGAACATAATCATATTACCTAGAACATTTTTAATAAATAATCGACTAGTAATCTTATATCTTAATATTTCTCTAAATGGAATAAAATTATTACTTGCCCAAGATGCATCATCTTGAAAAGTAACAACTTGGAAGAGACATAGTATGTATACTCCAAAAATTAACATTAATAATTCTTTATATAAAACAAATTTCTCTTTATTCCTAATAAGATAAGCAATTCTAAATGATACCATAATAACAACTGATATAATTACCATTGGCCAAGTAAAATTAATAACTTGTTGAATTGTACTAGATAATGGCTTCATCATTTAAATCACTCCTCTTTTTTATTCATTTCATTAATGTCTATTTTAGATATATCTTGATAAGTAGTAATATTTTCTTTTACACTAACAAAAATATCTACTTCTATTTTACTATTTTTTTCTCTCTTTTTCAAAATTTTTTTCTTTAGAACTATCTCATCATTATTAAGTCTTCTTTTCATTTCTTTTTCTACTTCTTGAAAAGCCTTTTTTTCAACTTGCGTATCAGTCATCTTATTATAAATAATATTTGTCTTTTGATATTTACTTATACTATAACTTATTGGAATAAAATCACTATCTATTATACTATAAGAATGCTTTTTATAAGAATCATAGTTTTTATGTATATTATATTTTTTATTAAGAAAATCTATTTCAATTCCTAAACTACTATCATTTAATAATTTTTCTTGTTTTTTATATTTAGGAATTTCAACTTTAACTTGATACCAAACTTCTCCATAAACTTTGCCTATAGCACATCTTTTAGAAACAACATCTTCTTTATTATAAATAAAGCCACTAATTATTACTTCACCTTTAGAAACATAATTATTAATACTTTTCTTAACTTCTCCACTATATGCATCAATATCAAGTATTAAAGCATTTTTTTTCGCAATAATATTTCTAGGTAAACATTTGTCTTCCTTCCTATTAAATTTCTTTTCTTCTACTCTAACAATATATTTAGTACCAGATTCATCTATCTCAATCCAATCAATTATTTTTTCTTTAGCTTTTATTTTATCTTTAATTAATTCTTTCTTCTGATAATTAACTTTAAAATGATACTTCTTAATTCCTAATTCATTTAAATCTTTTAAAACAATATCTCTTATTTCTTTATTAGGATGAATTATTTCTATTTTAAAAATCATTTGTGATAAAACAATATTCATTATAATACCTAAGAATAAAAAGATAATTAATAAATAAAATTCTTTAAAATAATATTCTATTTTATTAAGACCATATCTATTAATTATATTAATTTTATAAGTAGTTTTAATATCTTTTATTTTCTTATAATCTGTATAATCAATTACTAATACTAATCTTTTAAATTCTCTTTCTAAATGATAAATATTTATTTTCTTATTAATTAATTTCTTTAGAAAATAATCGGGATTATTACCTAATATTTCTATTTTTAATCTACTATACATCAATAACCTCGATATTATTAATAGTCCCTTTTATTAATAATTCATTATCTAGTATTTTATTTAATACTAAACTATTTCCAGTTACTAATACTTTTTTATCTAGGCATAGTATGGATAGATAATTACTTTCTAAAGAAATAATCTTTTTATAATTAATAATATGAATTTTATCATTATATAAAGTTAATCTAAACTCTTTATCATTCACATAATTAGATATCTTTTCTAACATCATATCACCTATCTAAATATATGAATTATTACAGCAAAAAATATCGCATACTATAAATTTGCTTTTCAGCAAATCAAAAAAGCATCTTTTGATGCTTATTGTAATTTTTCTTTAATAATATTAGATACAGTTTTCATATCAGCTTTACCTTTTAATTTAGCATTAGCTTCTTTCATTACTCTACCCATATCTTTTTGACTTTCTGGTTTTACTTCAGCAAAGATTTCATCAATTACCTTTAATACTTCTTCTTCTGATAATTGTTCAGGTAAATATTTCATTAAAATATCTATTTCAGCTTTTGTTTGATCAATTAAATCTTGTCTATTACCTTTTTCAAATTCAACAATAGATTCTTTTCTCATTTTTACTTGTCTATTAACAACATCAATTAATAATTCATCATTAATTTCTTTTTTATGATCAATTTGTTCTTGTTTTAAACCAGCTTTTACTGCTCTTATAACAGCTAATCTTTCTTTTTCTTTTGCTTTCATAGCTTCAATTAAATCTTTTTCTAATTGTTCTACCATATTATCATCTCCTATTAAAATTATAACACTTTTTTATTAAATTAAAAGTAGTATCAAAAGATACTACTTAATTAATAATCTCTACTACGATTTGAGCGTTCTCTTTTTCTAGAATTTTTTATTCCTTCTTTTTTAGCTGCTCTTCTTCTTACTCCAGGCTTATCATAAGCTTCTCTTTTCTTCCATTCAGAAGGGACACCATCTCTTGCGACTTTTTGTTTAAATTTTCTTAATGCTTGATCAAGATTACCTCTTACAGTTACTTTAGTTGCCACTGTTTTTCCCTCCCTTCGCTTTCAACTAAAAAGAATTATAACAAAAGATTGCTCAATTTTCAACTATTTTCCAGTTTTTTTGTGAAATATCAAGAAAAAAACACAAAATTCATCAAATTAAATTTATTATTCTAAAGGACACACCTTGTTCTCACTAAATCTTCTAATACCTGATCCCAAACTATATCCAGCTTCTCTTAATAAATCAATTATACTAATAACTGCGTTAATAATTGGACCATTTATTGTTGTGTTTCCACCAGTTGTATTATCTAGATTTTCATTACTCATCTTTATCATTCACCACACCCCTTCGGATTAATCAATCCATCAATTACTCCTGATAAAAAAATCACAATTCCTGCGATAGCAATACCAGTCCAAACTGATATAGTTGTTCCTCCTTTTATTTTTTCTAATTTCTCATCACTTATTTTACTAATTTTAACCACCTTCCCAAATTATTTTAAATATTTCTATTAAACGCATTCTTTCCTTAGTAAAAACTATTTCTACTACATCATTCGCTTTCATATTTTTTAATTTGAATTCTAATACTAATTGATAATAGTTTTCATTATTTTTTTTCATGACAATTCCTCTATCTTCAACAATATTATATTTATAACGTTTATTATCATAGTATAAAACTTTATCACTATAAATTATTCTTCTCTCATCTTTATTTACTATTACAAATATCAAATTATCTTTTATTACTATACCCGATATTTTAAAATATTTATTAGTTTTAATTGTTAATAATACAATTATTGATATTAATTCAAATCCCAAAAGTAAAATAATTAAAAAGATAATTAAATCTTTTCTTTCATAATTTCTAGTTTTCATAAATCTTTGCCTTTTCCAATTTTAATACTCGATCAAATAGTTTTTTATTATTAAATCGATGTGATATTACAATAATTGTTTTATCATCCAAGTATTTAAAAATATTCTCTAAAATCTTTTTTTCTCTATTAACATCTATTCCAGCTAAAGCTTCATCAAAAATGTAAATATTACTCTTTTTAATAATACTTCTAGCAAGAATAATTCTTTGTCTTTCTCCATTACTAAAATTAAAGCCATTTTCTTCAATTAAAGCTTCATAACTATTTTCATTGTTTTTAACAATATCATCTACGGAGCAGATTCTACAAACTTCATTAACTTCTTCATCTGAATAATCCTTATATAGAACAATATTATTTTTAATAGTATCCGTAAACAAATACTCATTACTTGTTACATAAGTAATATTTGATCTAATATTTTCCAGATGATAATGATTAATATCAATATCAGCAATTTTAATCTTATCAAAATCAACTTCAACATATCTTAAAAGCATTTTCATGAGAGTGCTTTTACCACTACCACTTTCGCCACTAAGTAAAATTTTCTCACCCTGCTTAATGCTTAAATTCAAATCTTTAAACAAAAACTTACTTCCTACTTTATAAGTCAAATTTTTATAAATAATACTTCCGTTCAAAGTAAAAGCCAGATAAAAATAATTATTAGTAAAATTATCTTTATTAATCATAAATATTTCTTCAACTCTATTGAGAGCTACTTTATAAGAATTATATTCTTCTAAGATGCTTATTAAATTATGAAAGTTAGAATTAAAATATGAAAAAAAGAGTTGATACACGATAAGATTATTTAGAGATAAATTGCCTTTTATAACATAATAAGATCCTAAACCGAAGATAATTAATAAAGAAAAGTCATTGAGAAGGTTTTTATTAAAACTATATCTTTCTAATAACATGTTATAAGAATAAATATTTTCTAAAAAAGCTTTATAATTAATAGTAAACTTATCAATTAATCTTTTTTCTAAATGACTTCCCTTTACAGTATCAACATTGCTTATACCTTGAATGAGATATGAATTAATAATATCTTGTTTGGTACTAATATTCTTAATATATTTTTTCTTTTTAGGACTAATTAAGAAATGATATAGTATTAGACAAATAGTAGGAATTATTAAATATAATGTAAGTTTTTTATTATAAGAAAACATTATAATAAAGAATATAATAATACTAATTAAATCAGTAGAAATAATGCAGAAGAATCTATTGATAAAGCTTCTTATAGTATTTAAATCTTTGAATCTTGAAATAACTTCACCAGTAGTTCTATTTTTATAATATAAATATGGAAGTAAAAGTAATTGTCTATAAGTATTAGTAGTTATTTCATTATCAAAGAAGATAGTCCATTTACTAAGTAAAATATTTCTTAATAAATTACTACTATTTTTAAAAAAATAGAATACTATCATAATAATACTTAGATAATATATATTCTTAGTTAAGTTATAATTTATTGAATATTCTAATAAGTATTTAAAATGAAATGAGGTAAGTACATTAAAAGTAAAGTATGAGAATGTTAGTATAACTATAGAAAGCAACAATTTTTTATTCATTTTAAATAATTCGATAATATTTTTATAAATTATATTTTTCTTCTGCATTATTGGTAGTTTTTTTATTGGTTTTAAGAATATATAATTATTGCTGGATAATAGGTTAAACTCTGAAATAGAGATTATTTTTTTGCCTTTAGCAGGATCCATTAAAGTAACTTGTTTTTTCTTTTTATCAAAATCATACAAAACTACAAAGTGTTTATAGCTTTTATTAATAATGAAATGAGCTATACAAGGTAAGTTATTTACATCAATATCTTCAATATTTCCAGATAGCCCAATTGCATCAAATCCTATTTTCTTCGCGCCTTCAATTAGATTATAAAAAGAAACACCATCCTTAGTAGTATTAGTTATCTCCCTTAAATATTCTTTAGATACTTCTCCACCATAAAATCTAACAATAGATAAAAGAGAACAAATACCGCAATCTTTAATTCCGTCCTGAAGAACTACTTTCACTTATATTACTTTCACCTCCTATTATATATTTCGCAAAAAATATTTTTTTGTACAAAAAAAGAAGAGAAATTTCTCTTCTCGGGATAAATTTTCTAAACCAAACGCGTGATAATTGATTAGATATAAGAAAAAACAAGTAATTCTTAATAATTATCCCATAATCATTTTATCACACTTTAAACTAGTAAACAATATGTTGACTAATACATTTGCAATACTATTTTGATAATCATTGAAGTGATTTGTTGCCAATTTACATTGTTTTTACAAAAAAACAACACATTGTGTTGCTTAAAACTGGCGCCGAAAGTAAGAATTGAACTTACCTCTGATCCTTACCAAGGACCTGTTCTACCACTAAACTATATCGGCATAAAAAAAACCCAAAACTGGGTAATATTCATATGGTGGAGCATAGCGGGATCGAACCGCTGACCTCCACGGTGCAAACGTGGCGCTCTCCCAGCTGAGCTAATGCCCCATCTTTTCACAGCCGGTAATAGAATTATAGCAAATCAACGCCTTATATGTCAATATTTTTTTAATATTTTAGATAGATATTCTTTTTCATAATAATACCTATTTTTATTCCTAATTATGTGTTTTTTATTACGATAGAAATTATCTTTATTGGAAATAATTTTTGTTTTTTTAAATTGATAATTATTTAAATATCTTTCTAGAATAAATTTATGATAAATATAATTAATTTTTTTCTCTTCTTTGATAATTAATACTAATAAAAACATAATCATTAAAATAATATTGTTACTACTATTTATTAAGAAGATTATTAATAAACTAAAATAACTAATTAAAATACTTATTTTTATACTCAATTTATATGGAGTAAATAATTCAACTAATAAATTTAATATTCTACCTCCATCTAATGGATAGATAGGTAATAAATTAAATAATAAAATACCATAGAAATAATAATTAATCATTTCTAATTCCATAGGAAATAAATATTTTAGTAATATTAAAGAATTAAATTGAAAGATCGGTCCTCCTAATAGAATTAATAATTCTTTATAAAGATTAACATTTAAATCAATATTTAATCTAGTAATTCCTCCTAGTGGATAAAGATTAATACTATTAACTTCTATTTTAAATAAATTAGCTACTAAAACATGTCCTAATTCATGAATAATAACTATTATATTAATAACAATGAATTCTTTATAAGAAGCTGTTAAAATAGCTATAAGAGCTAATAAATAAACTGAGAAATTTATTTTAAAGATATTTTTGATAATCTAAATATTTCCCATCTTTTTTCAATTCTATATCTAATTCATTACCATCTACTTCTCCTAAAATACTACCTTTTTCTAGATAATCATATAATTTAATCTGATTAGGGATAATATTATGATAATAAACTTGAATGCCATTTACTTGTTCTATGACAATAGTTTTATCTTTTAAATAAGTAACTACTCCACTTTCTAAGCTAGGTACAGCATAATTATTATCTACTATTAATTTAACACCACTCTTATTCTTCTTTAATTTTTTATAAGCTAATTTTTCATCAGATACCATTTTTGCTTCAGAAGAATAATTATTAGCTAAAATATTACCAATATACTTTTTATAAAGTTTTCTATTATCAATAATTTTAAAATTATTTTCATAAATTAGCTCTTTTAATTTTTCTTTTAAATTAGGATTGGTTTTTACTGCAATCATTCCAATTAAAACAATAATTATTAAGATCATTATTTTACTAATAAATCGTCTAATACTCTTTTTTAGAACATATCTTTTTTCTATCATTTAATCACCTATTAAAAGATATGCGAAAAAAAAATAAGTATGTTAATTAATACTTATCTTTTTATACTTCTTAGGTAGATTGTTTAAAATATAATATAATATTTCTCCATAAATAATATTTAAAATTAAACTATGACTAATCTTATATAATAATTTTGTAAAAGTAATAGGAACTAACCTAAATACTAAAATTATTAAAACAGTTACTGATTCATATATTACTATCATTAAAATAATATAAATAATTAGTTTTAAATAGTCCATTTCATAATTACGATAAATTATTTTTGAAATGTAAGCAATTAATAAAAATAATAAACCATTAATAAATAATAAATTAGTATAAAACAAATCATAAACTATACCAGTAATAAAAATCATAATAAAGAAATATTTTTCTTTTTTACGATAGTATGGATATAAAAGAGAAATACTTATTAATGTGAATAATGGTGTAAAAAGTGATAAATCATTTACTAAATATGGCAAGTAATTAGTTAAGAGTCCATCTAATATTAAAGATATAATTATAATAACTATTCCTAACATTTTATTTTACCTTCAACACTGTTACATAATGAACATCATTAAAATCTTGGTATGTTTTTATATATAACATTTTACTTAAATTATATTTATCACTTTCACTTTTCTCAACAGTTCCTATATAAATACCTGCTGGAAACATTTCTCCCAAGCCACTAGTAACAACCAAATCACCTTTATTAACATTAGTAGTCTTATCAATACCTGTAACCTTAATTAATCCAGTCTCTTTATCATAGCCATTTAAAATAGCATAATTATCATTGCCTTCTGTTCTAACAGCTACACTTACTTTAAAATTAACATCATCAGAAGTAATTAATTTAATTTCACTGGAATTATCTGATACTCTTGATATTTTACCAATTAAACCTTTTTTAGTAATAACTGCCATACCTTTTTTAATACCTGCTGATTTCCCCTTATCAATTGTTAAAGTATTAAACCAATAACTTTTATTTCGAGATAGAATAGTTGCATTAATTGGTGTATATTCAGTTAAAGTTTTATTTAATTCTAAAACATCTTTTAATTCTTTTATTTCATTTTCTAAAGATGAATTAACATTCTTTTGAATAAGATAACTTTCAGTAGCATCCCTTGTATCTTTTCTTAAAGCAGTAAAAGGATACATAATTATCTTTTCAATAAACATAGCGCTATCTTTTAAAATAAACCCATCTTTACCTGTAAAAGAAACCGATATTATTAATAAAACAACTACTAATAATATACCTAATTCAATGAAAAGATTATCCTTTTTCTTATCTTTTTTCTTTTTATACATAATATCATCTCACTCATTTATTATATTATAAATTCCTAGTACTTACAATTATATATTTAATATATCTTTATGTTCATAAAAACTATAATAGTTACTTTCACCAACAATTATATGATCAATTACTGGTATACCTTGAATAGTACCTGTCTTCATTAATTTTTCAGTAAATAATATATCTTCTTTAGAAGGAGTTACATCATTTGAAGGATGATTATGGAGACAGACAATGGATGAAGCACTTACTAAATAAGCTTCTTTAAATATTTCTCTAGTATGAGTAATAGAACAATTAATTGTTCCTTTAAATATCAGTTTTTTAGTAATTAATTCCTGTTTATTATTAAAATAATAACAATAAAAACATTCTTGTTTTAAACCATTATATAAATACTTTGCTGATTCCCAAATTAATTTTGGATTATCTAGTTTTTCTAATTTATGTGTTTCTTTTAAAAAAATTCTTTTCCCTAATTCAATTGCCGCTAATAATTCAATAGCTTTTACTTCTCCTATTCCCTTAATATCTGTTAAGTCTTTAATAGTTAAATTCTTAAATTTACTTAAACTATATTTATTCAAAATATCTATAGCTAATAAATTAACATTTCGCTCTTTAGTACCTACTTTTAAAATAATAGCTAATAATTCTTTATCACTCAAATTATCAATACCAATATTTTTTAATCGCTCTCGAGGTCTTTCAGAAATAGGCAAATCTTTAATTCGATAATTCATAAACACCCCATTATTATTATTCGCAAATATTTAAGTTCTACTACTAATTTTTTGATAATTTGCTAAAACTACTTCCTCGATAGTTATGATATCTTGTTCTTTAGTAGCTGTCTTTACTAGACTATCAAATTGCTTAATATTAGAAGCTAATATTGTAGAATTAATTTCTTTTTCTAATACTAATGATTTAATTCCTTGAGATTTATAAATTATTTGTAATCTTTCTACTATTTCTAAATCTTTTGTTATAGCTAAATATTCATTAGTTGTTTTATTTTTAATAAAATAATACTTGTCATTACCTGTATCAAATAAATTGACTTTAATACTAAAAATATAATTACCTAGAAAATATCCTATAACAATAAATGTTAAACCTGTTAAAAATAGTTTCTTCATTTAATCACCAAGTTTAATGTAACAAATTAACATTTATTTTTATGTCGAAAAAAAAGAATTATAATCTAATTCTTTTTTACTTTGTTTTCATTGAAAAAACATCCGGTCGTTTTTTTGTAGGATCATTGAATCCTTGAAAAACTTCTGTAAATTGTTCAAAACCTAAGTTTTGATATAACTTAATAGCTCCTGGATTCTCTGCTAAAACATCTAAGACAATATAATCATATAATTTCTTTTTATAAATATCTATTACATAATTTAACATTGTTTTTCCAATATGTTTTCCTCGATAATTAGCATCAACACAAACATTAGAAATGTATGCAAAATCAGCATTATCTACTTCTTCAATTAATCCTTCAATGTAATTTTCAATTGTAAATTTATAACGTTCATTCTTTTTCTTTAATTCACTATAATCATAACTTAAATCATCATTCTTATCTAGAATACAAATTACTCCAATAATATCATTATTATTAGAATCAATTGTAATATATAAATGATCTAATGCAAAAAAGAAATTCTTTTCTAATAATAATGGAGTTAATTCTTTTTTACATTTATCTAGAGTTTCAAACCAATATGGATAAATATATGGATCAGTATTATATAGTAATTCAGCTATCTTTTCTAAATCATCATCAGAAGTTGGTTTTCTAATTATTAACTCATTTAGATCCATTATTAAGTCCCTCTTCAGCAATAACCATATTATTTAATTCTTCATTAAGTTTAGTATATAAACTTTGATTAAACATATTAGTTAAATCTTCATTATGAGTAAAATTCTCTTTAATAGCTTCTTTTACTTGATCTTGAGTAATACTTTTATTATTATCAGGCATATTCAAATTATTAGTGCTTTTATTATCTACTTCATCAAACTTTTCTAAAGAATTAACAAGCGAAGATACATCAGTAGAAAGTGTAATAAATTCCTTAGAACAATCATCTAACATTTTAATAATTGTTTCATCTTTAATCATTAATTTACTTTCAACTTCAGCATAACCTTTAGCTTTTTTTATAGTTTCAAAACCCTTAGTAATTAAGTTTTTAGCTTTCTCTAAATTCTCAAGATCATCATTAATAACTTTTACACCTTCAACGACTTTACTTGAATCGTAACTAATACCATCATTCATATTATTCTCCCCCATCACCTAATTGTCTTATTGCGGTCAAAAGATCTTCAATATAATCATCTAAACAACCACCAGTACTTTGAATATGACTAGCACATAAATCAATATTATCTTCAACATTTAAATCTTTTAACATTAAATAATCTTTAGAACAATAATCTTTTAATTTAAATATATCTTTATTAAGATCTAGTAATATGTTTGATGCCTCTTTTAGCATACTACAACCTTCTTCAATTTTTTGCATATCTAACTTATCCATATTAACCTCCAGTCTAAATTAATTTTATCATAAATAAAAAAAAGAGTCATTATTTTAATAACTCTTCTAATTTCTTTTTCTCTTCAGCTAATTTATTTCTATCCATTTCTACTATTTTTTCTGGTGCTTTTTTAACATAGTTTTCATTAGCTAATAGTTTTTCTCTTCTTGCAATTGAGGCTTCAAGTAATTTTATTTGTCCTTCTTTAGCAGCTTTTTCTGCTTCTGTTTCTATTCTTTCAAAGAATATTTGAGCTTTTACTCTAGTAGAAAATACTTTATAGGCTTTTATTCCTAATGGTTCTTTTACTAAATTATCTTCTAGTTTTAACATTTTAACTATTAAATCATTATCATCAGTAGTATCAAACATTACTTTCATATCTTTAGTAATATTATTTTCTGCTTTTATATTTCTAAAATTCTTAATAAACTCTATTTGATCATCTACTGCTTTTTCAGCATCTTCAAATACTAATTTTTTAGTATATTTTGGATATTCGGAAATCATAATAGATTCATTATCCTTAACTGGCAACATCATATATATTTCTTCTGTTACAAAAGGCATAAATGGATGTAGCATCTTCAATATACCAGTAAGTACATAACATAATACACTCTTAGTATTTTCTTTATCCAAAGAATATTTAGCCATTTCTATGTAATAATCACAGAAACAATTCCAAGCAAAATCATATATTTCAGCACCTGCTAGATTAAATTCATACTTATCCATATGCTTAGTAACAGATTTTACTACTTTCATATATTTAGTTAAAATCCATTTATCTTCTGGTTTTAAATCATCAAGTTTTATTTCCTTTAAGTCTTCAATATTCATTAATGTAAATCTAGAAGCATTCCAAATCTTATTAATAAAATTCCATGTAGATGTTAATTTAACCTCATCAAATCTTAAATCCATACCCATTGAACCATCAGTAGTTAAATAATATCTTAATGAATCTGCTCCATACTTATCTACCATATCAAATGGATCTACACCGTTACCAAGTGATTTAGACATCTTACGGCCCATTTTATCTCTAATAAGTCCATGTATTACACAGTCTTTAAATGGACGTTTTCCAGTAATATATTCAGTTTGAAAAGCCATACGTGCTACCCAGAAGAAGATAATGTCATATCCTGTTACTAAACAGTCTGTTGGAAAATATCTTTCTAAATCTTTTGTTTTATCTGGCCAACCTAAAGTACTAAATGGCCATAAAGCACTACTAAACCAGGTATCTAATACATCTTCATCTTGTACCCAACCTTTTCCTTTAGGAGCTTCCATTCCAACATATACTTCTCCATCTTTATACCAAGCAGGTATTCTATGACCCCACCATAATTGACGAGATATACACCAGTCATAAGAAATATTCATCCAATGTCTTAATACTTTTTCAAATCTACGTGGTACAAAATTAATCTTATTGTCTTTATCATCTTGGAATTCTAATACTCTTTTAGCAAGATTTTCCATTTTTACAAACCATTGTTCTTTAATCATTGGCTCTACCATAACACCAGTTCTTTCACTATGACCAACCTCATGTGTTAATGGTTCTATTTCAAGTAATAATCCTAACTCTTTTAAATCTTCGATGCAAGCTTCTCGACATTCTTCTCTAGTCATTCCTTGATATTTTTCAGGAACATTTTCATTCATAGTAGCATCATCATTCATAATGACAATTCTCTCTAAATTATGTCTATTACCTACTTCAAAGTCATTAGGATCATGAGCAGGAGTAATTTTAACACAACCAGTACCTTTTTCCATATCAGCATGATCATCAGTAATTACAGGAATAGGTTTATTTACAAGAGGTAAAATAACATTCTTACCAACATACTTTTTATATCTCTTATCTTTTTCATTAACAGCAACTGCAGTATCACCAAATAATGTTTCAGGACGAGTAGTTGCGATATCCAAGTATTCATTAGTTCCTTCTATAATATATTTAATATGATAAAATGCACTCTTCTCTGATTTATAAATAACTTCTTCATTAGATAATGCTGTTTGAGCAACAGGATCCCAGTTAATTATCTTTTCTCCACGATAAATTAATCCTTTATTATAGTAATCTACAAATACCTTTCTTACTGCTTTATTTAAATCATCATCTAAAGTAAATCTTTCTCTAGTATAATCAACAGATACTCCTAAAGCTCCCCATTGATCTCTAATACTATCTCCGTATTCATGAGTCCAATCCCAACAAGCCTTTAAGAACTTTTCTCTACCATATTCGTATTTATCGATACCCATGTCCTTTAACTTCTTAACAACTTTAGCTTCTGTTGCGATAGCAGCATGATCCATTCCTGGTAACCATAAAGTATCAAATCCTTGCATTCTCTTATATCTGATAATTGCATCTTGAATAGCAGTATTATAAGCATGTCCTAAATGTAATTTACCAGTTACATTTGGAGGAGGTATTACTATACAATATGGAGTCTTATCAGACTGATTATCACATTTAAAATAACCTTTTTCTTTCCACTTATTATACTTATCTTTTTCTACTTCTAAATGATTATATTTTTTATCTA